>DATHVN010000123.1 GCA_035461305.1 Euzebyales bacterium
CAGATCCACGGTGGGGTCGCCCAGGGCATCGCCCAGGCGCTGTACGAGGAGGCCGTCTACGACGAGGCCGGCAACCTGACGACCGGCTCCCTGGTCGACTACTACGTCCCCGGCGCGCCCGACCTGCCCGACTACATCACCGATCGGACCGTCACGCCGGCGACCAGCAACCCGCTGGGCGTCAAGGGCGTCGGTGAGGCCGGCACGATCGCCTCGACCCCGGCGGTCGTCAATGCCGTCCTCGACGCCATCCGCCACCTCGGCGTCACCCACATCGAGATGCCGTGCAGCTCCGAACGGGTGTGGCGCGCGTTGCAGGAGGGCTCGGCCAGCCGAGACCAGATGGTGCCCAAGGGCGCCGAAGGAGGTCAGCACCCGTGATTCCCGCAGCATTCGACTACACCAGGGTCGAGACGGTCGACGAGGCCGTCCAGGCGCTCGCGCAGCACGGCGAGGACGCGAAGGTCCTCGCGGGCGGCCACAGCCTCATCCCGCTGCTGCGACTGCGGTTGGCGTTCCCCACCATGCTGGTCGACGTCGGTCGCGTCGGCGAGATGCAGGGCGTCAGTGACGCGGGTGACCACCTGGTCATCGGCGCGGCGACCACCCACGACGACGTCGTGCACGACGACCTCGTGCGCGAGCACTGCCCGGCGATCTCGCACGTGGTCTCGCACGTCGGCGACGTCCAGGTACGGCACCGCGGGACCTTCGGCGGCGGCATGGCGCACGGCGACAGCGCCGGCGACCTGCCGGCGCTGGCGCTCGCGCTCGACGCGACCTTCGTCGTCGCCGGCAGCGGCGGCCGGGGTGAGGTGCCGGCGTCGGAGTTCTTCCTCGACTACCTGCAGACAGCGCTCGGGCCCGACGACGTGCTCGTCGAGGTCCACGTGCCCAAGCTCGGGTCCGACTGGGGGTACGACTACCAGAAGTTCAGTCGGGTCGCGCAGGCGTGGGCGATCGTCGGTAGCCTGGCCCTGGTCCGACGCGAGAACGGCTCGATCGCCGAGGCACGGGTCGGTCTGACCCACATGGGTACGGTGCCGCTCCGGGCCTCGCAGACCGAGCAGGCGCTCGCCGGTGCGTCGACCGAAGCCATCGGCGACGCCTGCGACCTCGCCGCCGAGGGGACCTCACCACCAGAGGACCTCAACGCGCGGGCCGACTACCGCCAACACCTCGCACGCGTGCTGACACGGCGCGCGGTGGAGAATGCCCTGGGTGGCTGACGACGCAGCTGACCACACCGCACCGCCCGGTGCCGCGCATGCCGCGGCACCGGGCAGCAACGAGCACCGCGCGGTGGCGGCTCCCGACCTCGGGAGCCCCGCCGCGGTGCGCGACCGCCTTGCCGACCACGACTACCTGGCCGACACCGGGTTGAGCACGGCGATCTTCCTGGCACTGCGGACACAACGGCCACTGTTCCTCGAGGGTGAGGCGGGCGTGGGCAAGACGGCGGTCGCCCACGCCCTGTCCGACGTCCTCGGCGCTCCGCTGGTGCGCCTGCAGTGCTACGAGGGCATCGATGCCAGCCAGGCGCTGTACGACTGGGACTTCCCGCGGCAGCTGCTGCACCTGCGTGCCGCCGAGGCCGGCGGTGTCGCCGACGTCAACGCCGTCGAGGCCGAGCTGTACGACCGGCGGTTCCTGATCGCCCGGCCGCTGCTGCAGGCGCTCGAGATGTCGCCGTGCGTGCTGCTGATCGACGAGGTCGACCGCGCCGACGACGAGTTCGAGGCGTTCCTGCTCGAGATCCTGTCGGAATTCACGGTCACCGTGCCCGAGATCGGCACGCTGCGCGCGACCGAGCCGCCCGTCGTGATCATCACGTCGAACCGCACGCGCGAGGTCCACGACGCGCTCAAACGCCGCTGCTACTACCACTGGCTCGAGCACCCCGACTTCGAACGGGAGATCGCGATCGTCCGCGTCAGGCTGCCGGAGGTGTCGGCGCGGCTCGCGCGCGAGGTGGCCGCCGTCACGCAGGCGCTGCGCACCGCTGACCTGCTCAAACCACCGGGGGTCGCCGAGACGATCGACTGGGCGCGGGCGCTGGCGGCCCTGGATGTCCACGGCCTCGAGCCGGACGTCGTGATGGCGACCCTGGGTGCCGCGCTGAAGTACCGCGAGGACCAGGAACGGGCGCGACGGCTCGACGTCGGCCAGCTCGTGCGGCAGGCGCTGGCCGAGGTCTGACCGATGCCGACGCACGACCTCGCCACCGGAGGGTCACCGACCAACGGTGCGGCGCGGGCGGCCGTCGCCGAGCCGGTCACCGGCGCCGTGGCACTCGCCGCCGCGCTGCGTGGGGCGGGGATGCCGGTCGGGCCTGATCGCGTGCAGCACTTCGTGGAGGCGCTCGACCAGCTCGACGCGCGGGATCGGACGGACGTCTACTGGGCCGGCCGTGCGACGCTGTGCGCCCACCCCGAGCACATCACTCGGTACGACAACGTGTTTGCCGCGTTCTTCGAGGGCCGCGTCGCCGACATGAAGCGGGTCCAGCCGACGCCGGTGCAGCAGACCACCACCGTCGCACTGCCAGTGACCGACACCGACGGATCTGACCACCCAGACGACGAGGACCAGACGGCGCTCGTCGCGAACGCCAGCTCAGTCGAGGTGCTGCGCCGGCGCGACGTCGCCTCGCTCGATGCCGAGGAACGCCGGCAGCTCGAGCGTCTGCTTGCGCGGTTCGCGATGCCCGGCGCCCAGCGTCGAACGCGGCGGTGGCAGCCCGACCGGATCGGTGCGGTCGACCGTGGGCGGACGGTGCGCGCGTTGCTGCGCAGCGGAGGGGAGATCGCCGAGCTGCGGTGGCGCTCGGAGCGGCACCGTCCCAGGCGGGTCGTGCTGCTCATCGACGTCTCCGGGTCGATGACGCCCTACGCAGACGCGCTGCTGCGGTTCGCCCACGCGGCAACCCGCGGCCGGCAGCGCACCGAGGTGTTCTCGATCGGCACGCGCCTGACGCGGCTCACGCGTGAGCTGAGCCATCGCGACGCCGACACCGCGATGGCCTCCGTGGCGTCGGCAATCCCGGACTGGAGCGGGGGCACCCGGCTCGGGACGCAGCTCAAGGCCTTCCTCGACCGCTGGGGGCAGCGCGGCATGGCCCGTGGTGCGATCGTGGTGCTGATGTCCGACGGCTGGGAACGTGAGGATCCGGCGCTGCTCGGCGAGCAGATGGCACGGCTGCACCGCCTGGCGCACCGCGTCGTCTGGGCGAACCCACGGCGCGCCCGCCCCGGCTTCGAGCCGCTGGTCGGCGGCCTCCTGGCGGCGCTGCCGCACGTTGATGCGTTCGTCGACGGTCACAGCCTCGAGGCCTACGAGCACCTTGCCGACGTCGTGGCCGGTCGAAAGGAGGCAACGCATGCGTGACATCCTGTCGGTGCTTCAGGCGTGGTGGAAGGCCGAGGAGCCTCTCGCCCTGGCCACCGTCGTCGACGTCCGCAAGAGCGCCCCGCGCCAGCCCGGCACGGCGATGGCCATCAGCCTTGACGGCGAGGTCGCCGGTTCGGTGTCGGGCGGCTGCGTCGAGGGTGCGGTCTACCAGCTCGGCCGGCAGGTGCTGGGCAGCAGTAAGCCCGAGCTCGCCCACTACGGCTACAGCGACGACGAGGCCTTCGCGGTCGGGTTGACCTGCGGAGGTGAGCTCGACGTCTTCGTCGAGCGCATCGATCATCAGGCGCGACCATGGTTCGGTCGGTTGCTCGATGCGATCGAGGAGGAGTCGCCGGTCGCGATCGCCACCGTGATCGACGCGCCGTCAGAGGAGGACGTCCCACCGCGGCGCGGCGCGACGATGCTCATCGGACCTGGCTGGACGGAGGGCTCGGTCGAGACGGAGGGCCTGCAGATCGCGGTCGTCGACGACGCACGCGGCATGCTGCAGCAGGGTCGCACCGCGGAGCGGCGCTACGGCCGCCACGGTGAGCGCAGGCTCGACGACGTGCGGGTGTTCATCTCCTCCTTCGCTCCGCGACCGCGCATGTTCGTGTTCGGCGCGATCGACTACGCGGCTGCCGTCGCACGGGTCGGCAGCTTCCTCGGATACCACGTGACCGTCTGCGACGCGCGTGCGACGTTCGCGACCTCGAAGCGCTTCCCCGACGCCGACGAGGTCATCGTCGAGTGGCCGCACCGCTACCTCGAACGCGTCGCCATCGACGAGCGGACCGCGATCTGCGTGCTGACGCACGACCCGAAGTTCGACGTCCCCCTGCTGGAGGTGGCCCTGCGCAGCCCCGCCAGCTACATCGGAGCCATGGGCAGTAGGCGCACCCACGACGAGCGGCTCGAGCGACTGCGCGAACGTGGCGTGGACGAGGCCGAGCTCGCCAGGCTGCGGTCACCGATCGGCCTGGACCTCGGCGCGCGCACACCGGAGGAGACCGCTGTCTCGGTGGCGGCCGAGCTGATCCAGTGCCGCTGGGGAGGCTCGGGCCGCCCGCTGACCGACACGTCCGGGCGGATCCACGAGGTGCGCGGCGCCGCGGTCGATGAGGCAGCCGGCGCGGGAACCTGATGCGTCCGGACGACATACCGCCCGCTGGCGTGCTGCTCGCGGCAGGTGCGGGGGTTCGGTTCGGGCGTCCCAAGGCACTCGTGACGTTCCACGGCGAGCCGCTCGTCGTCAGGGGTGTGCGATTGCTGGCGTGCGCCGGGTGCCGACCCGTGACGGTCGTGGTCGGCGCCGACGGGGTAGCGGTGAGCGCGGCGCTGTGTGGCCGTGCGGTCGACGTGGTCGTCAACGACGACTGGCGCTCCGGGATGGGCGGGTCGGTTCGGGCCGGTCTGCGTGCGGCCCGTCGCTCGGACGCGCCAGCAGCGGTGGTGGCGCTCGTCGACCAGCCGCTCGTCGCACCGGAGGCCGTCCGGCGCCTGATGCTGTCCTGGCGGGCCGGTGCCGTGATCGCCGCGGCGACGTACGACGGCCACATCCGTACGCCGGTGCTGTTCGACGCGCGGACATGGGACGCGGTCGATCAGGCGGTCGTGGGGGATCAGGGTGCCCGTGCGCTGTTGCGTGACCGGCCGGAGTGGGTAGAGCCGGTAGCGTGCGACGACGTCGCCTCGCCGCTGGACATCGACACGGGGACGGACCTGAGCGCACTGACGACTGAGCCCGATCCGAACCCTCCGCGCGTCGGTGGACGTGCAGCCACAAAGGAGCAGCAGCAATGGAACTGAACCACTCATTCACGGTGCCGGTGGGAGCGGACACGGCGTTCGACGTGCTGACCGACATCGAGCGCATCGCGCCGTGCATGCCGGGCGCGTCCGTCGACTCCGTCGACGGCGACGAGTTCACGGGCCGGGTCAAGGTCAAGGTCGGCCCCATGCAGGTGACGTACCGCGGGAAGGCCAGGTACGCCGAGGTCGACCAGGACAATCACAGCGCGGTGATCGAGGCGCGCGCGCAGGAGATGCGCGGGAGCGGCACCGCCAACGCCACGATCTCTGCGAAGCTCGACGAGAAGGGCGACGAGGAGACCGAGGTCACGGTCGTCAGCAACCTGTCGATCACCGGGCGCCCGGCGCAGTTCGGTCGCGGCGTGATGAACGAGGTCGGCAGCAAGCTGCTCAACCAGTTTGCCGACTGCCTGTCGACCAAGTTGTCGGGCGCCGAGGAACCCGAGGAGGCCGTCGAGGCGGCGGCGGAGACCACCACGACGGCCGCCGCCGGCAGCAACGGTGACAGCGCCGCGACGTCCGAGCAGGAGATCACCCAGCAGGTCGGGGCGGCCTCGCCGCAGCCGGCGACCGACGCGACCACGGCGGCTGCGACCGCGGCGCCATCAGCGGCCGCCGCCCCGTCCGGCGCGGCGGCTGGCTCGTCAGCGGCCTCGTCGAGCAGCGGGACGCAGGCCGCGGACCGCGCCACCACACCGACGCAGACGTCGGCTCCCGACGTCGAGGCCATCGACCTGTTCGAGGTCGCAGGGGCGTCGGTCGCCAAGCGTGCGATCCCGGTCCTGGCAGCCCTGCTCCTCATCGTCCTGCTGATCTGGCGCCGCCGCCGCTGACCCCCACCCCGCTACACCACCTTGCGTTTCTGGTACGAATGCAAGGTGGTTGACATTCGTGCGCGCGATCAGGCGTTTCGGCAACCACCTTGCGTTGCCTACGCCCTGAGCGCCTCCCGGATCTCTGCGACCATCGCCGTCGGGCGCTCGGTGACATCCCGCCAGGTGAAGCGCATGATCGTCCAGCCGGCGAGTTGAAGACGACGGTCCGTTGCCCTGTCGCGCTGTGCCGTCGCGCGCTGCTCGTGGTGGCGCAGGCCGTCGAACTCAACGATCAGGCACTGCTGCCGGAAGCACAGGTCCACCTCGCGAACCCAGCCACGTCGATCGCTGATCGCCACGTTCCACTCGCCCGGCGGCATGCCGGCGACGCGCAGTGCTTCGGCGGCGAACCGCTCGAGCACGGACCGCAAGCGGTCGGCGCCGTCGGGATGCGTGGCCTCGGCGATCGCCCGCACTCCCGCACGACCATTGGACAGCGCGTCGGCGGTCGAGTGGATTGCCCGCCACATCGATGGCGAGGCGCTGCAGCTGTCGAGCAGCCGGAGCGCTGACCAGGCGTCGAGTTCGGTTGAGCAGTCGACGATCGTCCTTGGCAGACTCGTCGTCGGCACCGAACGGCTCGCGATCACGTGGTGGGGTGGAAGCTGCCGCGTGCGGTGGACGTGAACATCGTCCGTCGGGTTCTGCCGCCGGCATCCTTCGACGACCACGTGTGCCACCATGCTGCGCGGGGCGTCGAGGCCGAGCAGCTCGGCCGCTGTCCACCGACACGCGACCGCGTTCGGACGCGCGATGAGGACGGCGCGCATGGCTCGACCGTGCGGCGTCACCTCACGATCCTTCAGACCGACCACGCCCCGGGCGAGACGTTCGAACAGCCCGTGCCGTACGCGCAGCGCGATCTGACCACGCGACAGGCCGACCTCGTTCAGCTGGCTCACCAGTGCACAACCGTGCTGTCGCTGCATGAGACTGATGGCTTCGGCGTCTGCTGAGAAGGCGCGCATCGAGTCAGCGTGGCACTCCCGTGGTCTGCGTCCAGGCGTTCGGCCCGGACACCTGTGGATGTCCATTCACGAACGCAAGCTGGTTGTCAGAACGCCCGGTCGCGCCCACAGCAGACAACCACCTTGCGTTCGTGCCAGAAACGCAAGGTGGTTGGCTGCTGTCGGGGTGGTGGCAGGAGGGTGGGGTTGGTCGGGAGCCGTCGGGTTGGGGTGCGCCTAGGATGGGCCGATGAGCACCACGACGCTCACGCGCAGGATGGTCGAGGGCCCCCGATGAACACCACGACCCGCAGGCGCAGGACGGTCGGGGGCGGTCCATGACCGACGCCACGCGGACGCCGCGGCAGTTCGAGGTCGTCAGCGAGTTCGAGCCCGCCGGCGACCAACCGCGCGCGGTCGAGGGCGTCGCCGAGGCGTTCAACCGCGGCGAGCGCGACACGGTGCTGCTGGGTGTGACCGGCTCCGGCAAGACGTACACGGCGAGCAAGATCGTTGAGGCCGTGCAGAAGCCGACGCTGGTGATGGCCCCGAACAAGACGCTGGCGGCGCAGCTCGCCAACGAGTTCAAGGAGTTCTTCCCGAACAACGCGGTCGAGTACTTCGTCAGCTACTACGACTACTACCAGCCCGAGGCGTACATCCCGTCGTCGGACACCTACATCGAGAAGGACTCGTCGATCAACGACGAGATCGAGCGCCTGCGCCACCGCGCGACCATGGCGCTGCTGACCCGTCGCGACGTGCTGATCGTGGCGAGCGTGTCCTGCATCTTCGGCCTGGGCTCGCCCGACGAGTACGAGAAGCACGTGCTGGCCATGCGGCGCGACGAGGACGTCGACATGGACGGGATCCTGCGCAAGCTGGTCGACCTGCAGTACGAGCGCAACGACCTCAACTTCATCCGTGGCAAGTTCCGGCGGCGTGGCGACACGCTCGAGGTGTTCCCGGCCGACGCCGAGCTGGCCTACAGGATCGAGTTCTTCGGCGACACCGTCGATCGCATCACACGCCTCAACCCGGTCACCGGCGAACTGGTCAGCGAGGTCGAGGAGGCGTGGATCTTCCCGAACAGTCACTACGTCGCCGGTGCCGACCGGATGAAGCGCGCGATCTCGACGATCGAGGCCGAGCTTGCCGAGCGCCTGGCGGAGCTCGAGGGGCAGCAGAAGCTGCTCGAAGCCCAGCGGCTGCGCATGCGGACGAACTACGACCTCGAGATGATGCGCGAGATCGGCTTCTGCTCGGGTATCGAGAACTACTCGCGTCACATCGACGGCAGGGGACCGGGCGAGGCACCGCACACGCTGCTCGACTACTTCCCCGACGACTTCTTGTGCATCATCGACGAGTCGCACGTCACGAACCCCCAGATCGGGGGGATGTACGAAGGCGACATCTCGCGCAAGCGCATGCTGGTCGAGCACGGTTTCCGTCTGCCCAGTGCCTGCGACAACCGGCCGCTGACGTTCGAGGAGTTCCGTGAGCGGGTCCCACAGACGCTGCACGTGTCGGCGACCCCGGGCCCGTTCGAGCGGCGCGTCGCCAGCACGGTCGTCGAGCAGGTCATACGCCCGACCGGGCTCGTCGACCCCGAGGTCGTGGTCCGGCCGACCAAGGGTCAGATCGACAACCTGATCGGCGAGATCCGCGCGCGCGCCGAGGTCGACGAGCGGGTGCTGGTCACGACGCTGACCAAGAAGATGGCCGAGGACCTCACCGACTACCTGCTGGAGTCGGGCCTGCGGGTCCGCTACCTGCACTCCAACATCGATACGGTCCAACGCATCGAGATCCTGCGCGAGCTGCGGCTGGGCGAGTTCGACGCGCTCGTCGGCATCAACCTGCTGCGGGAGGGCCTGGACCTGCCCGAGGTGTCACTGGTCGCGATCCTCGACGCCGACAAGGAGGGCTTCCTGCGGTCCGAGACGTCGTTGATCCAGACGATCGGCCGCGCCGCCCGCAACGTCAAGGGTCAGGTCGTGATGTACGCCGACGAGCTGACTGACTCGATGCGCCGCGCTCTGCACGAGACGAACCGGCGCCGAGACCTGCAGCTGGCGTTCAACGCCGAGCACGGCATCGACCCGCAGACGATCCGCAAGAAGGTCGGCGACATCATCCAGATCGCCCGCGCTGCAGAAGCCGGCGCGCCCTACTCGGCGGCGACGCCGAGCCGGCGTACGCGACGCGGTGACGGCGACGGGGTCGACGTGTCGGACCTTCCGAAAGCCGACCTCGCGAAGCTGATCCAGTCGCTCACCGACGAGATGCACGACGCGGCGTCGGATCTGAGATTCGAGTACGCCGCCCGGCTCCGTGACGAGATCACCGAGCTGCGGCGGGAGCTGCGCGCCATGGAGGACGCGCTGCGCTGAAGGACGACGACGCTGCGCAGGACATGCTGCGGCAGTCGCGTTACCGCAGGACATGCTGCGGCAGGTCGCGTTACCGCGGGACATGCGGCGCCAGGTCGCGTTACCGCAGGTCCGGTACGCCAGTCCGCGCGTATCGCAGGTCGCGGTACACCAGGTTGCGCCGATCGGGACAGCTCGGCGTCTCAGGATGCCTCCCACGTCCAGCGGGTGTTGGCACTGAAGATGTCCCGCGGCCCGAGCTGCGTGACGCCTGACCGGTCCGGCCACGCGAACGGATTCGGCCAGGCGGTCTGGGGCTCGACGCACACCGCGTGTGCGGGGCTGTAGACGACGACGGTGGCAGGCTTGCTCGGCAGCTGCATGGTCAGCGTGAGGTCGGGCCACGTGACGGTGACCGGCTCGAGGACGTCGACATACGCGTGGTCCAGCCGGCGCCGGCCAAGCTTCGCGCCGCGCTGCAGGTCGAGCTTGCGGCTGACCTTGGCGATCCCCCCGGTGGGGATCAGGTCGCCGGTCATCTCGAGCACCAAGGCGCTGTCGACGACCACCGTCATGTCGCCCTTGTCGGGACGGCGGAACCACGGATGCCATCCGACGGCCACCGGCATGCTCCGCTCGGCCGCCTGCACCTGGATCTCGAGGTCGAGGCAGCGACGTGTCAAGGTGATCCGCTGCGCGGCCATCCCGCCCAGCGGCCAGCGGTCGCGGGGCAGAGGACAGAGCAGTTCGACGGCATTGCCCGCAGACCGGTCAACCGTCCACGGCCGGTCGTACGTGACGCCATGGATGGCGTGGTCGCCGTGGTTGGCCTCGAGGTCGATGTCGAGGTCGTCGATCCGGGCATCGGCGACGCGTCCCGCCCACGGGATCATGGCGAACGATCCCCAGCCGTGCGGGTCGTCGTTCGGGTCGATGAGGCGCTCGGCGCCACCCGCCACGAGTGAGATCAGGCGACCACCCTGTGCCTCGTCGACGACGACCCGGTCATCGCCGGACGCGAGCTCGATCACCATCTGTCCGTTCCTTTCCAGTCATCGCCCGGCCGACCCCGCGACCGGACATCCGTTGGCCTGCTACCAGCCGCGCGCCTGCCACGCATCGAGGTCGCCGCGCTCGGCGCCCAGCGTGGTGTCCTCGCCGTGCCCCGGGTGGACCCAGGTGTCGTCGTCAAAGACGAACAGACGCGTGCGGAGCGAGGTCATGATCTGGGCGAACGCGGCCTCACCCGACGTCTTGCCCGGCCCACCGGGGAACAGCGTGTCGCCGGTGAACAAGTGGGTCGTGATCTCGGGTCGGTCCTCGGCGGGACCTCTGAGCTCGACGCACACGCTGCCGTCGGTGTGACCGGGGGTGTGCAGCACCTCGACCGCAGCGGCGCCGATCGTCACCTTGTCGCCGTCGCCGACGGTGCCGTCGGCCGGCACCGGAATCATCGGTGCATCGGCGAGGTGGTGCAGGACCCGCGCGCCCGTGGTGCGCTTGACTGCCGCCAGCGCCTGCCAGTGGTCACGGTGGCCGTGGGTCGTGAGGATCGTCGTGATATCGATGTCACCGACCGCCTCGAGGATACGGTCGGGCTCGTCGGCAGCGTCGATGACGATGCCGGTGCCGGTCCCGATGTCGGAGAGCACGTAGCAGTTGTTGTCCATCTGGCCGACGGACAGCTTCACCACCGAGAGACGGGTCGCGCCGTGCCGGACGACGCGGCGTGCGGCTGGGCCGTGCGGCTCGACGTGGCCGCGGTCATCGAACGTGTGCATGCCCTACGACGTTACCTGGCGACACGGCTGCCGAGCACATCGAGCAGCTCGGACGCCGGTACGGGACGCGCGACCAGGTGCCCCTGGATCGCGTCGCACCCGAGCAGGCCGAGGCGCTGTTGCTGCGTCGGCTGCTCGACGCCCTCGCCGATCACCATGAGGCCGAGGTCGTGAGCCAGGCTGATCGTCGCGTCGAGGACGGCGCTGGCGCGGCGGTCGGTCTCGCGTGCCAGCCCCGCGACGAGCGACCGGTCGATCTTGATCACGTCAAGCGGCAGGTTGGCCAGGCGCATCGTCGAGGTCACGCCTGTGCCGTAGTCGTCGAGGGCGACGCGCACGCCGCGCGCACGGATCGCGGCGATCAGCTCGGTCGCGTGCTCGCCATGGCTCGAGACGGTGCGTTCGGACAGCTCGATCACTAGTTGCGCTGGATCCAGCCGGGCGTCGAGCAGGGCGTCGTCCAGGTGGACCAGCAACTCGGGGTTCAGCTGGCGGCCCGATATGTTGACGGCGACCGGCACGCTGGACCGCAGCCTGTCGCGCCACGTCGCCGCTTCCCGGCACGAGCTCATGAGCACCCAGCGACCCAGCTCGCCCATCAGGCCCAGCTCCTCGGCGAGCGGGATGAACGTGCCGGGTGGGACCGCACCGAGCTCTGGGTGGTCCCAGCGCGCAAGGGCCTCGACGCCGAGCACCGCGCCGGGAACGCCCGTGTCGTCGACGGCGAGCTGTGGCTGGTAGGCGAGCTCGAGCTCCTCACCGGCGATCGCGAGCCGCAGATCGGCCTCGAGGCGGTGCCGGGTCGCGGCGCTCTTGCCGATCGCGGATGTGAAGAACGCGAGCTCGTTGGGTCCCAGTGCCTTGGCGCGGTACATCGCCATGTCCGCACAGCGCACCAGCGCCTCCTGGTTGTCACCGTCGCGTGGCCAGATCGCGATCCCGATGCTGGCGGTGACTTGGACGCTCATGCCATCGAGCTGCACGGGTGGCGTCAACTCGCCGAGCAGCTTGCGGGCGACCAGCGCGGCGTCGCCGGCGCGGCTGAGCTGGGACAGGATCACGGTGTACTCGTCGCCGCCGAAGCGCGCGACGGTGTCGCCGTCGCGGATGCGGCGCTGGAGCCGCACGGCGACCTCGCGCAGCAGCTCGTCGCCGTGGGCGTGGCCGAGCGTGTCGTTGATGCGCTTGAACCCGTCGAGGTCGCAGAACAGCACCGCGAGCGGTGTGCCGTCGCGGCGCGCACGTGCGAGCGCTACCGACAACCGGTCCATGAACAGCTTGCGGTTCGGCAACCCCGTCAGGGTGTCGAAGTGGGCGAGGCGCTGGAGCTCGGAGTCGAGGCGTTTGCGCTCGGTGACGTCGCGCAGGACCAGCAGGTAGCCGGACGCGGGTGACGCGCGCGAGGGCAGGTGGCTGGCGACAGCGTCGAAGTGCAGCATGCCCCGGTCACGGCTCGCGAGCTCCAGCTCGGCGCGCGAGGGCTGGTCGCCGACGTTGTCCAGCAGCGCGCGGACCTCGGGGACGGCCCGCATCAGCTCGCCCGCCGGCAGGCCGAGCGAGTGGCGACGGTCGTGGCCGACCAGGTGCTCGGCTGCGGGGTTGAGGTCGATGACTGTGCGCTCGTCGTCGAGGACGAGGATCGCATCGCTCATGCGTTCGATCACGAGGTCGCGTGCGACCGGCACGACGTCGAACAACGCGTAGCGCTCCGAGGTCCACAGCAGCACCTTGGCGAACACCGCGAACGCGATCGACGTGGCGTCGAACCGGCCGAACCCGCCGACGCGGAAGATGACGACGATGTTGACCAGCCACGGCAGCGAGATCGCGAACAGCAGGCGGCGGACCTGCGGTCCGGCGCTGCGCGGGAGGCGCGCGAGCGAGATCAGCAGCAGCCCGCAGCCGACGACCAGCAAGGCCTGGATGTACCAGTAGTGGATCCAGAACAGCGGCCCGGACGCGACGAGTGGCACCACGCCGGGCACGATCGGCTCCTCGTAGACGCGGATCAGATCCCGGGTCGATGGCAGCGCGAGCATCGTCACGACCCAGATGGGCTCGATCAGCAGCAGCAGCGCAGCTGGGCGGGTCATGAGGTCCGTGCGGCGCGTGAACTGGCACACGAAGACCAGCAGGATCGGCGGAACGGCGCTGATGGCCGCGTACTTGACGACACCGCCGACCAGGTGGGTGACCGTCATGGTCGTGGTGGCGATCTCGATCGCGTACGCGACGTTCCAGATCCCGACCGCGAACAGCAGCGCCGCGACGCTCCGCCGGGTCCGGCGGCGTCCGACGTGCAACGCAACGACGCCCACGGCCAGAGTGACGACGCCGACCACGAGCGTGAGGATGCTCGCTACAGACCAGACCACAGACGCTCCCGCTCCCGCACGATACATGGTGTAGTTCAGGTTATACCCTGGGTTGTCAGCCGCCGTCCGGCCCGGGTCGCTCAGGACGCACCTCCCGGGGCTACACTCTCCACGGGCGGACGTCAATCGCCAGGTCCCACATTCGTGCAGCGGTCGACGCGTCGGCGCGTTCCCGTTCCACCACACGACCCTGGAGTCCATCTCATGCCATCGACGGCCGGCGGGCAGCTGGGCGACGGACCCACGGACCGTCATGCCCGCGGCGAGCGGGACGTGTTGACGGTCCGCGGTGCCCGTGAGCACAACCTCGCCGACGTCGACGTCGAGCTGCCACGGGGCGCACTCGTCGTGTTCACCGGCCTGTCGGGCTCGGGCAAGTCGAGCCTGGCCTTCGACACGATCTACGCCGAGGGGCAACGCCGCTACGTCGAATCGCTGTCGGCGTACGCCCGGCAGTTCCTCGGCCAGATGGACAAGCCCGACGTCGACTTCATCGAGGGGCTGTCGCCGGCGATCTCGATCGATCAGAAGTCGACGAGCCGCAACCCGCGGTCGACGGTCGGGACGATCACCGAGGTCTACGACTACCTGCGCCTGCTGTATGCGAGGATCGGTCGCCCGCACTGCCCCAACTGCGGTGCACCGATCGAGTCACAGTCGGCGGAGCAGATCATCGATCAGATCGAGCTGCTCGACGAGGGCACCCGGTTCCAGGTGCTGGCGCCCGTCGTGCGCGGTCGCAAGGGAGAGTACGAGAAGCTGCTCGCCGACCTGTCGGCGCAGGGCTTCGCGCGCGCTCGCGTCGACAGTGAGGTCGTGGACCTGGCGGCACCGCCGCAGCTGGCGCGCTATGAGCAGCACACCATCGAGGTCATCGTCGACCGCCTGGTGTCCAAGGGCGGCATCCGCCGGCGGCTCGCGGACTCGGTCGAGACGGCATTGCGCCTCGCCGACGGCATCGCAGCGATCGAGACGGCGCCGCGGGCCGACGACGACGCCGAGCCCGAGACGACGGTGTTCTCCGAGCACCTGGCGTGCCTGTCGTGTGGCATAAGCTTCGACCGACTGGCGCCACGCGACTTCTCCTTCAACACGCCCTACGGCGCCTGCGAGACCTGCCACGGGCTGGGGACCCGCCTCGAGGTCGATCCCGAGCTGGTCGTCGACCCACAGCGCCCGCTGGTCGACGGCGCGATCCGCCCGTGGACCACGGGCAGCCAGTCGAGCTACTACGAGCAGCTGCTACGGGCGGTCGCCGACCACCAGGGCATCGACCCGACCACGCCGTGGCACCGGCTGAAAGCCGCCGACCGGCGGGTGCTGCTGTACGGCGAGGACGGCGGGCTGAAGGTCACCGTGTCGTACACGAACCGCTTCGGTCGCAAGCGTCGGTACCGGGCGACCTACGAGGGCATCGTGCCCCAGCTGCTGCGGCGGCACAGCGAGAGCGACTCCGACGTGGTGCGCCAGCGCATCGAGGAGTACATGCGTGAGGTGCCGTGCAGCGCCTGTAACGGTGCGCGGCTACGCCCGCTCGTGTTGTCGGTCACCGTCGGAGGGCGCAACATCGCCGAGGCGTGCGCGATGTCGGTCGAGGACGCCAGCCGCTTCTTCGACACGCTCGACCTGACGCCACGGGAGCGCATCATCGCCGAGCGGGTGCTCAAGGAGGTGCGCGTCCGGTTGAGGTTCCTGCTGGACGTGGGCCTGGACTACCTGACGCTGGATCGCGCCGCCGCGACCTTGGCCGGCGGTGAGGCGCAGCGCATCCGCCTGGCCACCCAGATCGGCTCGGGGCTCGTCGGGTGCCTGTACGTGCTCGACGAGCCGTCGATCGGCCTGCACCAGCGGGACAACGAGCGCCTGATCGAGACGCTGCTGCGCCTGCGCGACCTCGGCAACACCGTCATCGTCGTCGAGCACGACCGCGCGACCATTGACGCGGCCGACCACCTCGTCGACATCGGTCCGGGTGCAGGGGAGCACGGCGGGCACATCGTCCACTCGGGCTCGCTGGCGGGGCTGTGCGACAACGAGCGGTCGATCACCGGCGACTACCTGGCCGGACGGCGCAGCATCCCCGTGCCCAAGACGCGCCGCACGCCCTCGCGGGGCAGGTCGCTGGTCGTGCGGGGTGCCACCGAGCACAACCTGGACGGCATCGACGCGCGGTTCCCCCTGGGCCTGTTCGTCGCGGTCACCGGCGTGTCGGGATCCGGTAAGTCCACGCTGGTCAACGACATCCTCAAGACGCAGTTGATGCGCCACGTGTACGACGCGCGCGCCGTCCCCGGGCGGCATCGCCGGATCGACGGGCTGGAGCACGTCGACAAGGTCGTCGGCATCGACCAGACGCCCATCGGACGCACGCCACGGTCGAACCCGGCGACGTACACGAAGATGTTCGACCACATCCGAAAGCTGTTCGCGGCGACGACCGAGGCGAAGGTCCGCGGCTACCAGCCGGGGCGCTTCAGCTTCAACGTCAAGGGCGGCCGGTGCGAGGCCTGCGCGGGGGACGGCACGATCAAGATCGACATGCAGTTCCTGCCGGACGTCTACGTGCCGTGCGAGGTCTGCGGCGGGCGCCGGTACAGCCGCGAGACGCTCGAGGTGCGGTACCGGGGCCGCAACATCGGCGAGGTCCTCGACATGTCCGCCGAGGAGGCGCTGGGGTTCTTCCAGTCGCTGCCGACGATCGCGCACCACCTGCAGACGCTCGTCGACGTCGGCCTCGGCTACGTCCGTCTGGGACAGCCGGCCACGACGCTGAGCGGTGGGGAGGCGCAGCGCGTCAAGCTCGCCGCCGAGCTGCGCAAGCGGGCGACGGGCCAGACCGTCTACATCCTCGACGAGCCGACGACCGGGCTCCACTTCGAGGACGTCCGCCGGTTGCTGTCGGTGCTCCACCGCCTGGTCGACAAGGGCAACACGGTCATCGTCATCGAGCATGACCTCGACGTGGTCAAGACCGCGGACTGGATCATCGACCTCGGTCCGGAAGGTGGCAGCGGCGGCGGCAGGGTGGTCGCCGAAGGTCCGCCCGAGGACGTCGCTCGCGTCGGTGCCAGCTACACGGGCAAGTTCCTCCGCTCGTTGCTCGGCTGACCAGACGAAGCACCGGAGCGGTGCGCCGGCGCTTCGCTGTCTGCGGGGTCAGGACGACGGAGGTCGGATGACCCCGTTGATGATGTGGATCACCCCGTTGCCCGCCTCGATGTCGGGCTCCACCACCTCGGCTCCGTCGACCGAGATCGTCGAACCGTCGACGCTCACGGTCAGGTCGCTGCCCTCCAGGGTGGTCAGCGTCTGGCCGTCCTCCATGTCGCTGGAGGTGACGGCACCCTCGACCACGTGGTACCGGAGGATGTCACCGAGCTGCTGCGGGTTGGCCAGCAGCTCCGTCAGATCGCTCCGATCGAGGCTCGCGAACGCGTCATTGTTCGGCGCGAAGACCGTCAACGGGCCCGCGTCCTGGAGCGCGCTGGTCAGGCCCGCGGCCTCCAACGCCTGGACCAGCTGCGTCAGCTGAGGGTTGTCGGCTGCGACGTCGGCGAGGCTCTGGCCAGACGTCTCCCCCTCGGCGTCCGCCGCCGGCTCGCTGGTCTCGTCGAGCGCCGGCTCCGACACGATTGTGTCGTCAGTGGGCTCGCTGGCGTCCGCCGCGCCACCGCCCTCGGTCGCCGTACCGCCGGTCTCCTCGGCGGACGAGCAGGCGGCGAGCAGCAGCAGCGCCGCCGCGAGCAGACCCAGCAGTAGGAGAGATCGCTTCATGGTGTCAGGCTCCTTGGTGAGTGTTGCTGGCCAACTACCCATATCGCAGGTTGGCACACGTTGACATCGGCCGATCGCCGGACCGGCCCCCACATCGTCGCACAGTCCGGTATCACAACGCCCGGTCGACTCGCCGGCGTTCGGGCCATGGCCCAGGGGATCCGCGGTCCGCAGCGTTGGGCCGACCGGCTCCACCGGACGACATCTAGCATTGGCAACGTGCAGAACCCCGCTAGGGCCTTCCGGCCCGACCCCGCCACGATCCCGGCCGATCCGGGATGCTACCTGTGGCGTGACCGCCACGGGCGCGTCATCTACGTCGGCAAAGCCAAGCAGCTGCGCGCTCGCCTGTCCAACTACTTCGGTGCGTGGTCGACCATCCACCAGCGCACCCGCGGCATGCTCGAGACCGCCCGCAGCGTCGAGTGGATCGTCTGTGCCAACGAGGTGGAGGCGCTGCACCTCGAGTACAACCTGATCAAGCGGCATCGACCGCGTTACAACGTCCGCTACACCGACGACAAGAGCTATCCCTACCTGGCGATCACGGTACAGGACGAGGTGCCACGGGCGATGGTGCGACGCAACCCGCGCCGCGACGGCACCCGCTACTTCGGGCCGTACGCCCACGCCTATGCGATCCGCGAGACGCTTGACCTGCTGCTGCGCGTGTTCCCCGTGCGGACGTGTTCCCAAGGGGTCTTCGACCGCTGCGAGCGGACCGGCCGCCCATGCCTGCTGTTCCACATCGGGCGCTGCACCGCACCGTGCGTCGGCAGGATCAGCCTCGACGCGCACCGCACGCTCGTCGAGGACATGATCGCCTTCCTCGAGGGTGACACCGACGACGTGCTCACCGAGCTGACCGAGCAGATGCACGGCGAGGCCGAGCGGCTGAACTTCGAGGCCGCGGCGCGGCTGCGCGACCAGCTGGACGCTGCGCAGCGGGCACTGGCCAAGCAGACCATGGTGACCAACGCGCGCGACAGCTTCGACGCGATCAACCTCTTCGAGGACGAGTACGAGGCCGTCTTCCAGGTCTTCTCGGTGCGACGCGGCCGTGTCGTCGGACGCAAGGGGTGGACGGTCGACAAGGTCGAGGACCTGTCGTCGGAAGAGCTGCTGAGCCGGTTCCTGCTCGAGCTGGCGATGGAGCGGGCCGAGGAGATGCCACGCCAGCTGCTCGTGCCGTTCGCACCGGCCGACCAGGAGACGCTGGAGCAGCTGTGCACGGAGCTGCGCGCGGAAGCGCAGGACGGCAGGGGGGCCGTACGCATCACGGTGCCGCAGCGGGGCGCCAAGCGCTCGTTCCTCGAAACGGTCCGCGACAACGCTCAGGAGGCCTTCCACCAGCACCGCCTGAAGCGGGCCAAGGACTTCAACGCGCGCAGCCAGGCGCTCAACGAGCTGCAGCAGGCACTGGGGCTCGAGGACGCGCCGCTGCGGATCGAGTGCTACGACATCTCGACGCTGCAGGGAACCAACTCGGTCGCGTCGATGGTCGTCATGGAGGACGGGCTGCCGCGCAAGTCCGAGTACAGGCGCTTCCAGATCAAGGGCGTCACCGGGCAGGACGACTTCGCGATGATGCGCGAAGTCATCACCCGCCGCTTCAGACGCTACCTGGACGAGCAGGCGTCACCGGCCTCCGACCGCAAGTTCGCATACCCGCCGAACCTGGTGATCATCGACGGGGGCAAGGGGCAGCTCAACGCCGCGCGCGCGTCGCTCGACGAGCTGGGCATCTCGGGCGTCGACATCTGCGGCCTCGCGAAGCGGCTCGAGGAGGTGTTCCTGCCGGACCGCTCCGAACCCGTGCTGCTGCCGCGCGCCAGTGAGGCCCTCTACCTGCTTCAACGCATCCGCGACGAGGCGCACCGGTTCGCCGTCACGTACCACCGGACGCTGCGCGGCAGGCGGATGACCGAGTCGGCCTTCGACGAGATCGATGGCATCGGGCCGGCCAGGCGTCGTAGCCTGCTCGATGCGTTCGGGTCGCTGCAGGGCGTGCGCGACGCCGACATCGAGGAGCTCGAGCAGGTGCCGGGCATCTCCAGCACCCTGGCGCACTCGATCCACGCGCACTTCCATCCCGACAGCCCAGCCCAGAGGACCAGCCGATGAGTGCTCGCAGCAGTGGACCCATCGACGGCGTGGACCGCCATCGTCGCCCGACCCACCGCTGTGGACGCAGCCGCCGCTGCCTCGGCGCGGGACGGCGGCCCCCGTCCGGCCTCCGCATGACCGGGCGCACATCATGACCGGCGTCGACGCGACGCAGCCGGAGGTCGTCGTGATCACCGGCATGTCGGGTGCGGGTCGCTCCACGGCGTCCAACGTGCTCGAGGACCTCGGCTACTTCGTCATCGACAACATGCCGCCGGAACTGCTCGCGAGGGTGATGGAGCTGGTCGCGGCCGGCTCGGCGATCGAGCGTGTCGCCCTCGTGGTCGACGTGCGCGGACGTCCGCTGTGGGGCGACGTGCAACCCCACATCGCGACGCTGCGGGCCCAGGGCGTGCCCCTGCGCCTGCTGTTCCTCGAGGCCGACGACGAGACCCTGGTCAAGCGCTACGAGGCGGCGCGCCGCCGCCACCCGCTGGCTCCGAGCGGCCGGATCGTCGACGGTATCCACAGCGAGCGCGCGCTGCTGACCGATCTGCGCGCCGAGGCCGACCTGATCATCGACACGAGCGCGACAAACGTCCACGAGTTGCGCACGCGGGTCAGCGACGCCTTCGGCGAGCACAGCCGCGCGATGGTCGTCAACGTGCTCAGCTTCGGCTTCAAGCACGGCACCCCCCGGGACGCCGATCTGGTGCTCGACGTGCGCTTTCTGCCGAACCCCCACTGGATCGACGAGCTGCGTCCGCTGACGGGTCGCGATGCGCCCGTGGCCGACTACGTGTTCGACCAGCCGCTCACCAAGGAGTTCGTCACGCGGCTGTTCGACCTGCTTGACGTGATGGTCCCGGGGTTCATCGATGACGGCAAGCGGTACCTCACGATCGCGATCGGCTGCACCGGTGGACGGCACAGATCGGTCGCGCTGGCCGAGCGGACCGCCGAGTTCCTCCGCCGGTTCGATGTCGTGGTGCAGGTCGATCACCGTGACTGCGAGCTGTGACGCCGCCGCGGGGCGTAGGGGGCGGCTGATGGGCGCGACGGCACGCCGGATCGTCGCCATCGGCGGTGGGCACGGCCTGTCGCGGGTGCTGCTGGCCTGCCGCCGGCTGGGCGTCGAGCCGACCGCGGTCGTCACGGTCGCGGACGACGGCGGGTCGAGCGGCCGGCTGCGCCGCGACCTGGGCATCATCGCGCTCGGTGACCTCCGCATGGCACTGCTGGCGCTCGCGCGGGCGGAGCCGCTGGCCGAGGTGCTGGCGCACCGCTTCGAGCGCGGGCACCTCGAGGGCCACGCGCTGGGAAACCTGCTCCTGGTGGCGCTGACCGAGGGCACGCACGGCGACGTCGTCGCGGCCCTGCGCCGTGCCGAGACGTTGCTGGACTGCGCCGGTTCGGTGCTGCCATCGACGCTCGAGCCGGTCCACATCGCCGCCCGCGTCGCGGGCACGCGGGTGAACGGGCAGGCGACGATCACCAGGACCCGGGGCCACCTCGAATCCATCTGGCTCGAACCGCACGACCCGCCGGCGTGCGCCGACGCCGTGGCCGCCGTCGAGGCCGCTGACGCGGTCGTGCTGGGCCCGGGCAGCCTGTACACGAGTGTGATCGTCAACCTCCTGGTGCCAGACCTGCGGAGGGCGGTGTACCTCACGGACGCGCGGCTCGTGCACGTCGCGAACGTCCACGCGCCGCCGGGGGAGAGCGCCCACATGTCGCTGGACGACCACATCGAGCAGCTCCACGTGGCGCTGGGAGGTCGCTGCATCGACGTGGTGGTCATGCACGACGGCCCGCGCCCGGAAGGCCCCGGCGGGCCGCTGCTCCCGATCACCGACCTCGACGGCGTGGCGGACGTCGTGACTGCCGACCTGCTGCCCCGCGACGACCGCGGCCGCGTCGGGGCGGCGGCGCACGACCCCGCCCGCCTCGCGCCTGCGCTGGACCGGGCGCTGGCAACGAGCCCGGGACCGGTGACCACACCGTCGTGACCCTCACGGCCGGTGTTCGTGCCGAGCTGGCGGCGCTGCCGCTGCCGCACGCTGACGTCGGCCGTGCCGAGCTGTCGGGACTGCTCCGCTTCAGTGGCGTCCTGCACCGCCACGGTGGCGCCGGCCAACCGTGGACCTGGGTGTCCACAGTGTCGTCGACCGCAGGGCGGCGCGCCGACCGCCTGGTGGCGGACCTGTTCGAGGAGCGCTGCCAGCTGCGTGCGCGCCGGGTCGAGGCGCCGCGGCCGATGCTGCTCGTCGAGGTCGAGCTCCCACGTCGGCTGCTGGCACCGCTCGCCCTGGACGTCGGTTCGACCCCCGACGGGGCGGGCCTGCCCACGTGGCTCGATGACGAGCCGGTGCGGTGGGCGTACGTGCGAGGCGTCGCGCTCGCGGGCCTGCGGCTCGCCCGGCCGCACCACCCGCACTGCGAGATCGAGGCGCCGACACGGCGCTTGGCCGACGAGCTGGCGATGCTCCTCGAGCGGCTCGGCGTCCACGCGTCGGCGGCGCCACACGTCCGCGAGCGGTGGCGGGTGGTCTGCAAGTCTCGCGGCGCCATCGGCAGGCTGCTCGCCGGCACGGGTGCGACCGCGGCGTACCTGCACTGGGAGGAGGAGCGTATGCGCCACGCGGTCCGGGGCGCAGCAACGCGCGGTGCGAACGCCGACCGCGCGAACGCCCGCCGCAGCGTGCGCGCCGCGACGGCGCAGGTGGCGCTCGTCCAGGACGCGCTCGCTCGGCTGGACATCGATGAGCTGGACGACGACGTGCGCACCACGGCGCTCGCCCGGCTGGCGAACCCGACGGCGAGCCTGGGCCAGCTGGCGCAGCTGCTCGAGGTCAGCAGGGCGACCGTGTCGCGGCGCTTCAGGCGGCTCGCGACGGCGGTCGACGTGGAAGCACCGCAGGACGACGACGAATGACGTTTCACCGAGGGCCTTGACGGCTACCACCGTCTACGGAACGCTCGGCGAGCGGAGCTACCACGTGCCCGGCGACGCCGGACACCACGACAGCGCGAGTCCTGTGATCCTGCGACACGAGAGGCACCTATGACGGTACGGGTAGGAATCAACGGCTTCGGTCGGATCGGCCGCAACTTCCTGCGCTCAGCGAAGGCGGAGGGCACCGACGTGGACATCGTCGGCATCAACGACATCACAGACAACGCCACGCTGGCGCACCTGCTGCGGTACGACAGCGTCCACAGCAGGTTCCCCGGAACCGTGGAGGTCGGCGACGACGGCATCGTCGTCGACGGCGACGAGATCGTCATCACCAGCGAGCGCGATCCAGCCAACCTGCCGTGGAAGGACCTCGGCGCCGAGATCGTCGTCGAGTCCACCGGCCTGTTCACGCAGCGCGACAAGGCTGCCGCGCACCTGACGGCGGGCGCCCGCAAGGTCATCATCTCGGCACCTGCGAAGGGCCAGGACGCCACGATCGTCCTCGGTGCGAACGAGGACACCTACGACCCGGCGACACACGATGTGATCTCCATGGCCAGCTGCACCACCGGAAGCGTCGTTCCCCTGGCCAAGGTCCTCGACGACACGTTCGGCATCGCCAACGGCCTGATGACCACGGTCCACGCCTACACGAACGACCAGGGCACGCATGACGCGCCACACAAGGACCTGCGGCGCGCCCGCGCGGCCGCCACGTCGATCGTGCCCACGACCACCGGTGCAGCCAGGGCTGCCTCCCTGGTGCTGCCCCAACTCGAGGGCAAGCTCGACGGCATGGCGCTGCGTGTGCCGGTCATCGACGGCTCGGTGACGGACCTCGTGGTCAACCTCGAGCAGCAGGCCAGCATCGACGAGGTCAACGACGCCTACCGCGCTGCCGCCGACGGACCACTGGCAGGCGTCCTCGAGGTGTCCGACGACCCCATCGTGTCGGTCGACATCATCGGCAACCCGCACAGCTGCATCCTCGACAGCCTCGCGACCATGACGACCGGCTCGACCATCAAGGTGCTCGGCTGGTACGACAACGAGTGGGGCTACTCGTGCCGGCTCGTCGACCTCGTTGCGTTCGTCGGCGAGCGCCTGTAGACGACATGGCGGATCCGCTCCCGACCCTCGACGGGCTCGACGCGGCGGGTCGGCGCGTGCTGGTGCGAGCCGATCTCAACGTGCCACTCGAGAACGGCCGCGTCACCGACGACCTGCGGCTCGAGGCGTCGCTGCCGACGATCCACACGCTGCGCGACGCCGGTGCCCGCGTCGTGTTGATGAGCCATCTGGGGCGTCCGAAGGGCGAGGTCCGCGAGGACCTGCGACTGGCGCCCGTCGCGGCGCGGCTCGGTGAGCTGCTCGGTGCCCCGGTGACCGCCGCGTCGGACATCACGGGCGACGACGCGCACCGCGTCGTCGCCGGGCTCGCAGACGGCGACGTCGGCGTGCTGGAGAACCTGCGGTTCGATCCCGGGGAGACCGCCAACGACCCCGGGTTCGCCGCCGCGCTCGCCGAGCTCGGTGATGCCTACGTCGACGATGCGTTCGGCGCGGTTCACCGCGCCCACGCCAGTGTCGTGGGCGTGCCGTTGATCCTGCAGCCGGCCGTCGCCGGCCACCTGCTCCAGACCGAGGTCGAGATCCTGTCGCGGCTGCTCCACGAGCCCGAGGCGCCGTTCGTGGCGATCCTGGGTGGTGTGAAGGTCTCCGACAAGCTGGGGGTCATCGACAATCTGCTCGAACGCGTTGACCACCTGCTGATCGGCGGGGCGATGTGCTTCACGTTCCTGAAGGCCAGCGGTGCCGATGTCGGCGCCAGCCGCGTCGAGGAGGAACAGCTCGACACGGTCGCCGGCCTTGTCGAGCAGGCAGGTGACCGGCTGCACCTGCCGGTCGACATCGTCGCGGCCGCGGCCTTCGAGGCCGACGCGGAGCACCGCACGGTCGAGGCCGACGACATCCCGGACGGATGGATGGGCCTGGACATCGGTCCGCGCACCGTCGAGGCGTTCGCGGGGGTGATCGCCACCGCACGGACGGTGGTCTGGAACGGTCCGATGGGCGTGTTTGAATGGGAGGCGTTCGCCGCCGGCACGAGGGGCATCGCCGACGCGGTCGCGGCGTGCGACGGGTTCACCGTCATCGGCGGCGGCGACAGCGCGGCCGCCGTCCGCTCGATGGGCCACGCCGACCACGTCAGTCACATCTCGACCGGCGGAGGTGCGTCGCTGGAGTTCCTCGAGGGCGTGGACCTGCCCGGCATCGCGGCCCTGCGCCGCGTCTGACCCGACACGATCACCGCCACCACCACCACCACGACGCACAGGAGGACGTCATGGCGCGGATGCCGCTGCTCGCCGGCAACTGGAAGATGCACAAGGACCACCTCGAGGCCATCCAACTGGTCCAGCAGATCTCCTACCACCTCGACGAGCAGGACTACGACCG
Organism: Euzebyales bacterium; assembly: GCA_035461305.1. Classification (NCBI taxonomy): domain Bacteria; kingdom Bacillati; phylum Actinomycetota; class Nitriliruptoria; order Euzebyales; species Euzebyales bacterium. Next base: position 24,855 of record DATHVN010000123.1, read on the forward strand.
CTCCGAGATCGTCGTCATCCCGCCGTTCACCGCACTGCGCAGCATCCAGACGCTGATCGAGGGCGACCGCCTCGCGATCAGCCTGGGCGCCCAGGACTGCTACCACGAGGAGTCAGGCCCGTTCACCGGCGCCATCAGCCCGGTGATGCTGGCGAAGCTCGCCGTCCGGTACGTCATCTGCGGGCACTCGGAGCGTCGCCACATCTTCGGCGACGACGACGATGCGGTGAACCGGAAGGTCCGCGCCGTCCTTGCCCACGGCATGCGCCCCATCCTGTGCGTCGGGGAGACCGACGAGGAGCGTGAGCAGGGACAGGCCGAGGAGGTGGTGGCGCGTCACGTCAAGCGCGGGCTGGCGGGCGTCGACGGCGACCGTGCCGACGATGTCGTGATCGCCTACGAGCCGGTCTGGGCCATCGGGACGGGCAAGACGGCGACGCCGTCGGACGCCGACGAGATGTGCGGGTTCACACGGTCGCAGGTCGCCGACGTCCTGGGCGACGATGCCGGCGCGACCATCCGCGTGCAGTACGGCGGCAGCGTCAAACCCGGCAACGTCGCCGACCTCATGGCACAGCCCGAGATCGACGGTGCGCTCGTTGGTGGGGCGAGCCTCCAGGCCGACGACTTCGCAGCGATCTGCCGGTACCACCGTCTGTAGCGGTCGAACGAGGGTCTCGACATCGGTCGTAGGATCGTCGACACTGGCCGGGCCCGGTGACGCGCAGTGCCGCGCCGATCCAGGTACGATGCCGTGGGCCATTCGCGGAGCCTGTCCCACGCGCACATGATCGGCCTGCGACGACGCCGGACGCGAGTCCGACGGAGCGCGGGTCCGAACGGCACGAGGCCCACCGGCTCCGCCGGACGAGAGACATGGGGTAGATGATGGCGAAGCGCCGCTCCCAACCGCAGGGACTGCTCGGACCGCTCGAGACCGACGTCATGGAGACCGTGTGGCAGCTCGGCGACACGACGGTCCGCGACGTCCACGAGGCGCTGTCGTCGCGCCGTGACCTGGCCTACACCACCGTCATGACGACGATGGCCCGCCTTGCGTCCAAGGGACTGCTCACCCGTGACACGTCCGGCCTGGCTCACCGGTACCACGCCACCATTACACGCGACGAGTACGCCCGTTCGACGGTCACCTCGGTCGTGGACTGGCTGGTCGACCGGTTCCCGGAGCCCGCGATGAGCTACTTCATGCAGGTCGTCGAGGACGAGGGCGGGGACGCCTCGACTGATGAGCTGCGCGAAAGGATCGATCAGTTGCGCATGCAGGAGGACTGAGTGCCTGACGGGGCAGGAGGGTTCTTCCTCTTCCTGTTCGAGTCATTCGTGGCGCGGGCGCTGCTCGGGTCGCTCGTTGGCGTGCTTCTGGTGGAGCTGCTCCTGCGCCGTGACATCGTCCGCAGCCTGATCGGCCGGCGCCTGCTGCTCGTGGTTCCGTTCGTGGTCGCAGGTGTCCTCGCAATCGCGTCCGCCAACCGCGGCTTCCTGCCCAACGTGTGGATCGAAACCGATCGGATCGTCGGCGCCGGGGTCCTGATGGACGTGCTCGGCGACGTGCAGAACGTGGGCGGAAGCGTCGACCTTCTCGTCGCGAGCTATCTCGCGGTCGTCGGGGTCCTGACGACCCGGCGGGTCGCCGGTGCCGTCCGGGCACACCTGATGCGGCGCGAGAGCCCGCTCGCGGCGGCCGACATCAGGCAGCGGGCGTTGTACATCGCGGTGCAGGCCCGCATCACCCCACCCGAGGTGCGGCTGCGCGCGGACTGTCCCGGCGGCGCGTTCACGACCGGTGTCAGGCGGCCGTGGATCGCGCTCGATCCGGGTCTGGCCGCAGACCTCGACGCTGCCGAGCTCGACGCGCTCCTGGCACACGAGATGGCCCACATCCGTCGCCGTGACCCGCTGCTGACCATGGTCACGGGGATCTGCCGGGACCTGACGTTCTTCCTGCCCGGCATCCACCTTGCGACCTACTGGCTGTGTCGGGAGCAGGAGGAGTCCGCCGACGACCTCGCTGCACGCTGCACCCGGCGGCCGGGCGCGCTCGCGTCGACGATCCTGAAGGTCTGGGAGGCCCAGACCGGTCACCACCACGTGGCCAACGCGTGCGCTGCGGTGACGCCCGTGGCACTGCGCTGGCCTGCGTTCGGGCTGCGTCGGGCGCCGCGTACGCAACAACCACACGTCGTGGTGCGTGTGCAGCGACTGATCTCACCCCTGCACGCGCTGACCTACCGGCCCACCCGCCGGGATGTCGGGCTGCCGCTGACGGTGCTGACGCTGGCAGTCACCATCGGCCTGCTGCTGCCCGCCTGGGTCACCAACGTGCTGCAGAACGACGGCGTGCTGCTGCAGTTCTTCTCGGCGCCGCCGACGACCGGCATCGAGTCTCCGGCCTTCGCCACCTTCCGGGCCACCGCACCGACCGACACCGGGCCGCGTACCGCACCCGGACCCTCGCCCGCGACGGCCGACCAGCTCTGTCCGTGCGTCGAGTCCGCCGCCCAGCTGCGTGCCGGCGTGCCCGCAGCCACAGGCACGACCCCCTCGCACCTCGTGTGGTCCAGCGACGGACGGGACGCCTGGGAGCTGCAGCGCCTCCACGAGCAGGCCCGCCTGCGCGTCAACCGCGAGCTGATCACGTTCCGCGGTGGCCAGCGCGAGGTGGGGTTCTTCACCGTCCGCCGCAACCCCACGGAGCTCTGACCCCCCACCAACGGGTGCGGGCGAGCGTCAGCGAGCCGGCGGGTGGGGATCGAGCGGGTGCGGGCGAGCGTCAGCGAGCCGGCCGGTGGGCATCTAGACTGACCCGCACTATGCGTTCGGAAAGGTCTGATCGATGCTGACCGGCATCATCGTCGGGGTGCACGTCATCGTGTCGCTCCTGCTCGTGCTGTTCATCCTGCTCAAGTCCGGTCGTGGCGGCGGGCTGTCCGACATGTTCGGCGGAGGCTCCATGAGCACCATGAGCGGTTCGACGGTCGTCGAGCGCAACCTGGATCGGCTCACGGTCATCACCGCGGTCGTGTTCGTGATGACGACGATCCTCCTGGGGCTGCGCCTGACCTGATCAAGAGCGCCCGTGCACCGGTGGCTGGTGGGCTGGGCCGTCGTGGCCCTGCTGCTGGCCGCCTGTGACGCTGCCGAGGTCGCTGCTCCGGGGGCGACCGCCGGCACGGTCGTGCCACGTGCCTCGTCCAGCGTCGCGCCCGCACGCGGCGGAACGCTGCGCTGGGCGATCAGACGTCCTGCCGCGATCGTGCCGGGGGAGACGACCGATGACGCGGGACTGCTGGTGGTCGACACGCTGTTCGACTCGTTGACACGCGTCGACACCGCTGGTGAGGTCCACGCGGCCGCGGCCGTGCGCTGGCGCAGCAGCGCTGGTGGTCGCCGGTGGCGGTTCACCCTGCGCAGTGACGCCCGCTATCACGACGGGACCGCCGTGCGCGCGCGAGACTTCGCCGTGTCGTGGGCGCACACGGTGGAGCTCGGCCTGACCGGATCGCACCTGCAGGACGTGGTGGGGTACGGCGCCGTGCGCGAGGGGCGCGCGGATCGGCTCGCCGGTGTGCGCGCCGTCGACGGCGTCACGCTCGAGGTCCGGCTGCGCCATCCGATGATGGACCTGCCGGCGCTGGTCGCTCATCCCACGCTGGCGCCGCTGCCTCCCCGTGCGACGTCTGCGCGGCGCTTCGCAGACCAGCCGGTCGGCAACGGTCCGTACCGCATCACGGAGCGGTGGAGCGGAGGGCAGTTCATCCGCGTCGAGCGCGACCGGGGCTGGCGCAACGGACCGAAGGAGCGGTCGTCGGCCAGGGTCGGGGAGATCGTGTTCCGGATCATCGACACCGATGCGGCCTACGTCGCGTTCCAGCAGGGCAGGGTCGACGTCGCGCCGCTGCCCGCCGGTGCCCGCCGGCAGGCGCTGCGGACGTACGGACCGGCCGACCAGGGGCGGGGACCGGGCGTCGTCGACGCCCCGAGCCCGACCCTGTACTTCCTCGCGTTCCACATGGACACGCCGCCGTGGGACGATGTCGAGGTGCGACGCGCGCTCAGCCGGGCGATCGACCGGGTGGCCCTCGTGGACGCTCAGCGCGACCTCGAGCTCGACCCGGCGCGGTGGATCGTGCCGCCCGCCCTGCAGCACGTCACCCCGGAGGTGTGTGACAGTTGCCTGCACCTTCCGTCCCTGGCAGCCGATGCGTTCCGGCGGGCCGACGTGACCGAGGTGACGTTGACCGTCGACGCCGAGGGCGGGCACGAGCAGGTGGCCCGCAGGATCCGCGCGGACCTCGCCGAGGTGGGTGTGGACGTCACGGTCGAGACGCTGCCGTTCGAGGCGTACCTGGCGGGCATCGAGGCCGGCGAGCTTGGCCTGTACCGGTTCGGCTGGCAGGCGCAGTACCCGTCTCCCGGTGCGATGCTCGAGGCGGTCGTCCGCTCCGGTGCGCCGCGGGAGCGAGGCGACGGCGCGAACTACGGGGGCTACGCCGACGAACGCGTCGACAGGCTGCTCGATCGCGCGCGCCGCGCCAGGTCGGCGCGGCGGCGCCAGCAGCTGTGGACGCGGGCCGAGGAACGGGCGCTCAGGGACCAGGCGATCGTGCCCCTGTTCAGCTTCCGTCAGCGGACCGTCATCAGCGAGCGCGTGCGAGATCTCGCCGTCACGCCGTGGGGGACGGCTACCCCGGAACGCGCCCGGCTGGTCGCGGATCCGGAGATCGACGCCTGACGGGCGCTCCGTGGACGGCGCTACAGGATCGCCGCGCGCTGCTCGGCGAAGAAGCACGCGCTGGGGTGGCCGTGGTCGAAGCGGTCGATCAGCTCCGGTTCCTCCTCGGCGCAGCGGTCCTCGGCCTTCCAGCAGCGGGTGCGGAAGTTGCAGCCGCTCGGTGGATCCGACGGGCTCGGCAGGTCGCCCTCGAGGATGATCCGGTCGCGCGTGTCGCGCTTGGTCGGGTCCGGCAGCGGGACCGCCGACAACAGGGCCTGCGTATAGGGGTGGGTGGCCTGCTCGTAGATCTGCTGCTCGTCGCCCATCTCGATGATCTTGCCCAGGTACATGACCGCGACGCGATCGGAGATGTGGCGGACGACCGACAGGTCGTGCGCGACGAAGATGTAGGACAGGTTGAAGTCGTCCTGCAGCTCCTCGAGCAGGTTCATGACCTGTGCCTGCACCGAGACGTCGAGCGCGCTGACCGGCTCGTCGCAGATGATGATCTCGGGGTTGAGGGCAAGCGCGCGGGCGACGCCGATGCGCTGGCGCTGTCCGCCGGAGAACTGGTGCGGGTAGCGGTTGAGGTAGTCAGGGTTCAGCCCGACCCGATCCAGCAGTTGCCTGGCCCTCTCGCGGCGCTCGTTCTTGGGCACGACGTCGGTGTGGATCTCCCACGGCTCCATGACGATGTCGCCGACGGTCATGCGCGGGTTCAGCGAGGCGTAGGGGTCCTGGAAGATGATCTGGATGTTGCGGCGAAGCTTGCGCATCTCGCTGGCGCCGAGGTCGAAGATGTTCTGACCCTTGTAGTACGCGGCCCCGCCGGTGTAACGCTCGAGTCGCAGCAGTGTGCGGGCGACGGTCGACTTGCCGCAACCGGACTCGCCGACCAGCCCGACGGTCTCACCGGGGTACAGCTCGAAGCTGACGCCGTCGACGGCCTTGACGTCACCGATGTGACGTTGGAACACGATGCCCTGTGTGATCGGGAACCATTTGACCAGGTTCTCCACCCGCAGCAATGGCTCAGCGACGGGTTCGCTGGCGTCCGGCACGCAGGGCCTCCTCCCAGAAGTGGCAGGCGCTCTGGCGCTGCGCATCGACGTCGAACAGCGGTGGCACTTCCCTGGAGCAGATGTCCTCCGCGAACGCGCAGCGCGGATGGAACTCGCACCCGGACGGGATGTTCGCGAGGTTCGGTGGCTGTCCTGGGATGGGGTCGAGCGGCTGCCCCTTGCGGTCCGCCCGCGGGATCGAGTGCATGAGGCCCAGGGTGTAGGGGTGCGTGGGCTCGGCGTACAGCTTGCCGATCGGCGCCCGCTCCATGACCCGGCCGGCGTACATGACGTTCACGTTGTCGCAGACCTCGGCGACCACACCGAGGTCGTGGGTGATCAGGATGAGTCCCATGCCGGTCTCGTCCTGCAGCTCAGACAGCAGGTTCATGATCTGCGCCTGCACGGTGACGTCGAGCGCCGTCGTCGGCTCGTCCGCGATCAGCAGCCGGGGATTCAGCAGCAGACTGGCCGCGATCATCACGCGCTGCCGCATTCCGCCCGACAGCTCGTGCGGGAATCGCCGCAGCCGCGTGGCCGCGTCCGGGATGCGGACGGCCTCGAGCAGCTCGACGCAGCGGGCCCG
>DATHVN010000124.1 GCA_035461305.1 Euzebyales bacterium
GAGGACCGCCCGCCGCTCCCGGCGGGCGCACGACCGGGGTTGGAGGCCGTCGCATGACCGAGGTCCTGATCCGCGCCGTCGCCCTCGACCAACTCCAGGTCCGCGACGACGACACCGGCCGCGTCCTGTACGGCCCGGTGCTGCCGTACCGGCAGGAAGCCCGCGTCCTCGACCGCGGCCGACTCGTCACCGAGACGTTCGAACGCGGCGCGTTCGATGGCACCGACCCCGCCGCCGTCCCGCTCGTGCGCCGCCACCCACGCGACAACGGCGTCCTGCCGATCGGCGTCGGCGTCGAGCTGCGCGACGACACCGACGCGTTGCACGGCGCGTTCCGCGTGTCCGACACCGCCGAGGGCAACGACATCCTCGCGCTCGCCCGCGACGGTGTCCCACTCGGCCTGTCCGTCGGGTTCGTCGAACGGCCCGGCGGATCACGGTGGATCACCAGCACGCGCGTGGTCCGCACCCGCGCCGCCCTCGACCACGTCGGCGTCGTCCGCAAGGGCGCCTACATGGGCGCCCAGGTCGCAGGCGTCCGCCACGCAGACAACGCGCACGCGCAGCATTCGCCGCGGCTGACGATCGCGCGTCTCCGGACGTGAGCCAACCGCTCACCAACCGACCGTACCGGCGTCGCCGCGCCGCCGTCCTCGCCGCCTCAGACGTCTGCTGGCTGTGCGGCCACCCCGGCGCCACCACCATCGACCACGTCATCCCACGCTCGGTCGCGCCCGAGCGCGTCGCCGACCCCGCCAACATGCGACCCGCCCACGGCGTCGACGGCTGCCCCACCTGCCAAATCAAATGCAACCAATCGAGAGGTAACAAATCCAGATGGTCAGCGACACAAAAGAAGATAACAAACTCACACGACGACAAGATAACAAACTCACGCGACTGGTGACGGCGCGCGGTTTTTTTGGACGCGTGGTGTCGGCCAAGCCTTCGGGCTTGCCGATCTCTCTCCCCAGCGGGGTGGGGCACCGGTGAGCGTCGCCGACGCTGTCCGCGCGGACCTCGACAAGCTCGGCGTGACCGCCCCGCCCGCCGGGTCGCTCGCCGCTGCGGCGCTCGTGCTCGCCGCCGAGTTGGACGCGGGCGCGGGGATGGCCGCCGCGGCGGTGTCCCGTGAGCTGCGGGTGATCATGCAGGCGCTCGCGGCCGACCCGGCGCGTGCGGTCGACCCCGAACAGGAGCTCCTCGGTGACCTGTCCGCCGCGGTATGGGACCCCGCGGAATAGCGACCGGCCGACGCTGGGCCCGCGGGTCGCGCAGGTCGCTGCGGCGCTCGGCCAGCAGTTCATGCCGTGGCAACGCCACGTCGCCGACGTCGCGCTCGAGGTCGACCCCGACACCGGTCTGCTCGCCTACCGCCGTGTGGACCTGGTCGTCCCGAGACGCAGCGGGAAGACCACGCTCGACCTGGCGGTGATGGTCCACCGCGCGCGGGCGTGGGCGGGGCAGTGGGTCGTGTTCACGAGCAGCAGCCGCAACCATGCGCGCAAGAAGCTGGTCGAGGAGCACATCCCGACGTTGGACCGCAGCGTGCTCGCCGGCTACACGGTCCGGTTGACGAACGGGTCGGAGTCGGTGCGGTGGGTCAACGGCAGCCATCACAGCATCACGAGCACCCGTGAGACCGCCGGCCACGGCGACGACACCGACCTCGTGGTGGTCGACGAGGCGTGGGTCCACGAGGACCACACGCTGGAGCAGGGCCTGCGGCCGACGCAGATCACCCGCGCGCAGCCGCAGTATTGGACCACGTCCAGCGCCGGCACCGAGCGGTCGGTGTATCTGCGGGGCAAGGTCGACGCCGGCCGGACTCGTGTGGCCGCTGGAACGTCGAGCTCGACCGCGTTCTTCGAGTGGTCCGCGCCCGGCGACGTCGACCCGGGCGACCCGAAGGTGTGGCGCGCCACGATGCCGGCGCTCGGTCACACCGTGGCCGAGGACGTCATCCGCGACGAGTTCGAGTCGATGGACCTCCCCGAGTTCTGCCGCGCCTATCTGTGTTGGTGGCCGTCGGACATGCCGACCGGGTGGCAGGTCATCCCCGAAGACCTGTGGGCCGCGCGTGCCGACCTGGGGTCACAGATCGTCGGTCGCCCGGCGTTCGCGGTCGACACGAACCCCGAGCGGACGTGGAGCTCCATCGCTGTCGCCGGCCTGACCAATCGTTCGGGTGGCGGTGGCCACGTCGAGGTCGTCGACCACCGCCGCGGCACCGGGTGGGTGGTCGAGCGCGTGCAGGAGCTGGTCGAGCGGTGGGACCCGTGCGCCGTGGTGATCGACCCGGGCGGGCCCGCCGCGTCGCTGGTGGCGGACCTGGAGGCCGCCGGGGTCGAGCTGACCGAGCCGACGGTGCGGGACCACGCCGCCGCGTGCGGCGCGATCTATGACGCCGTGTGCGGCGACGAGCCGTCGCTGTGGCACATGGGTCAGACGCCGCTCAACGCCGCCGTAGCGGGCGCACAGCGGCGTGTGCTGGGCGACGCGTGGTTGTGGGCGCGCAAGGGCCCGAGCGTGGACATCTCGCCGCTGGTGGCCGTCACGTTGGCGGCGTGGGGGCACGCTGTCCGCGGGTGGCAGCCGACGGGCCCGCAGGTGTGGGTGTTCAACTGAGTGAGGGCCCCCACCCGACAGGGCGGGGGCCCTCACCGTTCTCTGTCAGTCGCTGCCCTCTAACCGCAGCACCCGTGCCTTCAGTGCGGCGACTTCGACCGCGATGTCGGTGTCCTGACCGGACTGGCGGTCGATGATGTCCGCGAGTCGTTCGGCGAGCGCGCGCTGAGCGCGTTGCATGTCCACGAGCATCCGGTCGACGCGGATCAGGCTCGCCAACGGGGCTTCGCCTTCGACGTCGGCGATGACGCCGAACGGGTGACCGTCCGGTGCATCTGTGACCTCGAGGGTGCGTTCGCCTTCGCCGCGGGCCTCGAGGAGTTCGGCGAGGTCGACGACGAACCCGTGGGCGGGTGACCAGGCGAGCGCTTCGGCTGGTGCCTGCACGTCGGTGGGTGGCAGGAGCGTGTAGTCGCTCACCGGTCGCCCCCGCCCTCGACGATGGCCCGTGCGGTGGGGAAGTGGTCTCCGCACAGCGGCAGCGTCCCGATCGGCAGGACCAGAAACTTCGTCGCCGGCTGGTTGCAGACGGTTGGGCATTCGGTGTCGCCGACGAGGTTGCCGACGTGGTCGAGGTACGGGCAGCCGTCGGGCTCGTTGAAGTGGTTGCACCACGGGCAGGCGGCGCGTTGTTCTGCTTGGATGTTCATGTCAGCATTGCTCCCTTCGGTTGTGGTGCTGGCCACGTCCCCGGCCGGTCCCCCCCGGCGCGGGGACACTCTTGGTTACTGGACGGTCCCGCCCTCCTCCCTCTGAAGACGAGTTCGACGAGCCTGTCGACCGTCACCGTATGTCCCTGGCGACGATCGCGCGGATCGCCTTCAGCTGCGTCTCGGCGAGCTCGAGTTCGTCGCGTAGCCGCTGGTTCTCGTCTTCCAGCTCGTCGACGGTTGGTTCGTCGTGTTGAATGTCCATGTCAGCACTCCCTTTCATTGTGGTGCTGGCCGGACCCGGGCCGGCCCTACCGGCGCCGGGTCACTGTTCGTTTCCAACCTGACACCCGCAACGCACGGTGTGCTGTTCCTCGACGAGCTCTTCGAGTGGCCACGGCGGCTGCTCGACGCGTTGCGCGAGCCACTGGAGGAGGGGCGGGTGCGCATCGCCCGCGCGCGGGCGACCGTCCACTACCCGGCCCGCTTCCTGCTCGTGGCCGCGGCCAACCCGTGCCCCTGCGGGGGTGCGGGGATGTGCGAGTGTGCCGAGGCGGAGATCTGGGCGTACCGGCGACGCCTGTCGGGGCCGCTCGCCGACAGGATCGACCTGGCACCCCGCCTGCAGGCGCTGCGTGCCGACGACCTCGTGACCGGCGCCGAGGGCGAGTCGTCGGACACGGTGGCCGCCCGCGTGGCTGAAGCCCGCGGGGCCGCGGTCGCCCGGTGGGGCGTGCCGAACGGGTCGGTGGCTGCCGTCCGCGTGCGCACCACCGCGCGATCCGATGCGCTGCGCACGCTCGGGCGTGCCGTCGAGGCCGGCACCCTGTCGGGTCGTGGGTTCGACCGGGCGCTGCGCGTCGCACGGACGTGCGCGGACCTCGGCGGAGACGACCTGATCGGCCGCACCCATGTGCTCGAGGCGTTGGCCCACCGCGCCGCGCTGCGCAGCGTGCGCGACGACGGGGACCACGGTGCCGCCGTAGCGACCGGTGCCTGAGCGGTGGACGACCACAACGGTGCAGCCATGGCACGGCTTGACTCGGACACCGGCAGGCGACCGTCGGCGAGCGACGTGCTGCGGATCGTTGCGACGGGACGAGCCAGCGCGTCCGTCCAGCAGCAGGTGCTGCGGGAACTGCTCGACGCCGGCAAGCCGTGCACGCCTCTACAGGTCGTCGATGAGCTGCGTGCGCGGATCGGCATGGCGGCGGAGCGGTTGCTGTTGCGCGTGCGGTCCCGCCTCGAGGCCCTCGGCGGCCGGCTGGTCGTCGTCGGAGACGATCGGTACCCGCCGTCGCTCGCCGACGCCTGGCCCGAGCTGGGCGCGCCGGTGTGGCTGTTCGTGGCCGGGACCGGGTCGCCGGCGCGGCGGAGCCCGGCGGTCGCCGTCGTGGGGACCCGCCGTCCGAGCCTGGACGGTGCCCGCACCGCCCATCGCCTGGGCGCGGCACTCGCAGAGGCCGGGATCGTGGTCGTGTCCGGTCTCGCACGCGGCATCGATCAGGCCGCCCACCGCGGTGCGCTCGACGGCGGCGGCAGCACGGTGGCGGTCCTGGGCACCGGCCTGGGCGTGGACTACCCTGCGCGCACGGCCGAGCTGCGCGAGGCGATCGCGACCAGCGGTGCCCTGGTGACCGAGCTCGTGCCCGGCACGGGGCCGCGTCCGTGGCAGTTCCTCGAGCGCAACCGCATCATCAGTGGGCTGGCCGACGCGACCGTGGTGGTCGAGGGTCGTGAGACGTCCGGCGCACTGCAGACCGCACGGCTCGCGGGTGGGCAGGGCCGTGAGGTCTGGGCCGTGCCCGGGTCGATCAACGCCCCGACGAGCGCTGCACCGCTGGCGCTGCTCCGCGACGGCGCGCGCCCCATGACCAGCATCGGCGAGCTCGTCGCCAGCCTGTGCCCGGCCAGGATGGACGACGCCGGGGCGGCACCGGGCCCGGTCGCCGCGCCGGGCCTGTCGGCGACGGCGCGCACCGTGCTCGACCTGCTCGGCCCGGTCCCGGCCTCCACCGACGCGCTCGTGGCGGCGAGTACGCTGCCAGCCCCGGTGGTGATGGTCGCGGTCGCGGAGCTGGTGGACCGCGGGGTCGGTGCCATCACCGCCCACGGCGTCGTGCGGGCCTGACCGCCCACCCGCGTTGCAGCGTTCCGCCGGACGGGTAGCACACAGTGAGGATCCGACCGACGGCGAACAGGGACTGGCACATGGGGCAGAATGTCGCGCAGAAGCTGATCAGCAGCCGCCTGGTGGACGGTGAGATGACGCCTGGTGAGGAGATCGCCGTGCGCATCGACCACACGCTGACCCAGGACGCCACCGGCACCATGGTCATGCTCGAGCTGGAGGCCATGGAGCTCGACACCGTCAAGACCGAGCTGTCCGCGCAGTACGTGGATCACAACCTGCTCCAGACCGACTACCGCAACGCGGACGACCACCTGTTCCTGCGCAGTGCCTGTCGTCGCTTCGGCGTCTGGTACTCCAAGCCCGGCAACGGGATCAGCCACGCCGTGCACATGCAGCGCTTCGGCAAGCCGGGGGCGACGATGCTCGGCTCCGACAGCCACACGCCCGCCGCTGGCAGCCTCGGCATGCTCGCGATCGGTGTCGGCGGCCTCGAGGTCGCCATGGCGATGGCCGGCGAGCCGCTCTACATCAAGATGCCCGAGATCTGGGGCATCCACCTCACCGGCGAGCTGCCACCGTGGGTGAGTGCGAAGGACGTCATCCTCGAGATGCTTCGGCGCCACGACGTCAAGGGCGGTGTCGGCCGCATCATCGAGTACCGCGGCCCTGGCCTGGCCAACCTGTCGGCGATGGACCGCCACGTCATCGCCAACATGGGGGCAGAGCTCGGCGCCACGACCACCGTCTTTCCGGCTGACGACGAGATCCGCCGCTTCCTACGCACCGAGGAGCGCGAGGACGACTTCACGGAGATCCTGGCCGACGACGACGCGACCTACGACGTGACCGACGAGATCGACCTGGGCGATCTCGAGCCACTGATCGCGACGCCGTCGAGCCCGGGTAACGTCGTGCCCGTCCGGGAGGTTGCCGGCAGGGCGGTCACGCAGGTCGTGGTCGGGTCGTCGGCCAACCCCGGTCTGCGCGACGTCGGGATCGTCGCGATGATCGTCGACGGCCAACAGACACACCACCGTGTCAGCTTCGACGTCAACCCCACGTCGCGCCAGACGCTGGAGAACCTGGACGCGATGACGCTGTTCATGCCCCTGGTGCACGCCGGCGCGCGCGTCCACCAGTCGGGCTGCATGGGGTGCATCGGCATGGGGCAGGCACCGGGGAGCGGCCAGATCAGTCTGCGCACGTTCCCGCGCAATTTCCCTGGGCGCAGCGGCACCGACGACGATCAGGTGTACCTGTGCTCGCCGGAGACGGCCGCGGCCTCGGCACTGACCGGCGAGATCACGGATCCACGCGACCTGCCCGACCGCCTCGGCATCTCCTACCCGACGTTCCGGCTGCCCGAGACCAACATCGTGAACACGTCGATGCTCGAGGCGCCCCTGTCGCCCGACGCGGCGCAGACGGAGGAGCTGGTCAAGGGCCCCAACATCGTCTCGCTGCCTGACTTCGACGGCGTCCCCGACAAGCTGGAGATCCCCGTGCTGCTCAAGGTCGGTGACAACATCTCGACCGACGAGATCATGCCGGCGGGTCAACGTGTGCTGCCGTTCCGCTCGAACATCCCGAAGATCTCCGAGTTCGTCTACTACCAGGTCGACGACACCTACGTCGAGCGCGCTGGTCAGGCCTTCGAGGCGCACGGCGGCCACGCGATCGTCGGAGGCGAGAACTACGGCCAGGGATCGAGCCGAGAGCACGCGGCCATCGCGCCCCGTTACCTGGGCCTGCGCGTCGTGCTGGCCAAGGGCTACGCCAGGATCCACTGGCAGAACCTGGCCAACTTCGGCATCCTCGCGCTCGAGATCACGGACCCGGACGACTACGGGTCCATCGAGCAGGGTGACGTGCTGTCCCTGCAGGGCATCCACGAAACGCTGAAGGACGGCGCGTCCGAGCTCGAGGTGACCAACACCACGCAGGACCGGACGATCACGGTACGCCACCGTCTGTCGTCCCGCCAGGTCGACATGGTGCTCGCCGGGGGCCTCATTCCGATCTTCCGCGACAAGCTCGCGAAGGACCACTCCCAGCACCCCGCGGGCGCGTGACGTCGCCCGTCGAGGTCGCCCGCGAGCTGCCCCCCGCGTGGCGGCGGGCGGTCGACACGCTGCACGCGCACCTGGCAGGGGAACGGGGCCTGTCGGAGCACACGGTCGCCGCCTACGACCGCGACGTGCGCCAGCTCGCCGGCTTCTGCGCCGGCTTCGGGATCGATGAGCCGGCCGAGGTCACGCCGCTGGTCCTGCGACGGTTCCTCGCGGAGCTGGGACGGCACGGCTACGCGCGCGCATCGCTGGCACGCAAGGCCGCCTCGGTGCGAGCGCTGTTCGCCCTGCTGGCGCTGCGCGGCATGGTCGACGCCGATCCCGCCGCGGGCCTTGCGACCAGCCGCGCCGGCCGCAGCCTGCCGCGCGTGCTGCGCACCGACGAGGTCGAGCGCATGCTCGCGGTGCCCGACGCGTCGCCACGCGGGCTGCGTGACCGGGCGCTGCTCGAGTTCCTGTACGCCAGTGGTGCCCGCGTCGGCGAGCTGGTCGGCCTCCTCGACGACGCGCTGGACCTCACAACGCGGTCGGCACGCCTGTTCGGCAAGGGCAGTCGCGAGCGGGTGGTGCCGCTGGGCGAGCCGGTGCGTGCGGCGCTCGCGCGGTGGTTGACCGACGGCCGGCCCGTGCTGACCGCCGCCCCGACCACCGTGGTGTTCTGCGACGCGGCTGGCCGGCGCCTGGATCCGCGCAGCGTGCGCCGGGTCGTCGAGCGGTGCGCCGCGGCGGCCGGGCTGTCGAGGGTCACGCCGCACACGCTGCGCCACTCCTACGCTACACACCTGGTGGAAGGGGGCGCGGACCTGCGCAGCGTCCAGGAGCTGCTCGGACACGCCGCGCTCGCAACCACGCAGATCTACACCCACGTCTCACGAGAACAGCTGCGCTCCGCCTATGAACACGCGCATCCGCGCGCATGACACCTCCCACGCGACCACCGACCACTCAGTGGCTGCGGACGCCCGCCTGACGTCGACGCGTTGTGGCGCCATGGGGGTCCGCGACCGCGACCCGGCGGATCGCGAGCGTCTCATCCTGCACCTCCGCTGGTGAAGTGGCGGGACGGCTGTCGGTCGGCATCACGGCGGCCGTCGACGCGGGCGACCTGATCGCGTACGCCATGTCGGCTCGATCGATACGATCGAGCGCTCGATCCCGGCCACGGGGCCAGGTTCGGAGCTAGCGATCCCGCGGATCAGAGGGACGCGATCGTCGACGAGCTGTGCGGGGTGGACGGGTCCCGCGCGCGGTCGCGACCACCGCGGAGCGGCCCGGACCGCGGTCGCAGAGCTCGAGGCGACCCTGGTGGGAGACCCCGACCGACGCGGAGCTCGCCGAGCTGGACCAGGGCGGCGCCGGCGCCGCGGGCGAAGCTGGCGGTGCCGGTCACCTGACCGACCGTGACCGTCCACAGGCCGCGCTGCGCTCGCGCGCGCCGTCCCGATGGCGTGGCTCTACCGTGCACCGCATGCGATGGCGACGACGTACGCGGTGGCTCGCGACGCTGGTGCTGGCCGTGCTGTTGGTGGGTGGACCGGCGTGGGCGCGGCCCACGCCCGGGCGGGCATCCGGTCCGCCGGCGTGGGCGCCGGTCCGGCGGTCCGACGCGGTGCCCGCGGCCGTGGCTCCGGTGGGTGGCCGCGTCCTGCGACACTTTGACCCGCCCGCCACGCCGTACGGCCCCGGGCACCGCGGTGTCGACCTGGCCGGCGTGCGCGGCGAGCCCGTGCGCTCGGCGTTGGCGGGCACGGTGACATTCGCCGGACACGTCGCCGGCGTGATGTGGGTGACGGTCACGCACGACCGTGGGCTGTCGACGACGTACGGCGGGTTCGCCTCGTCGGTGCGCATCGGGGACGCGGTCGCGCTCGGTGCGCCGCTGGGCACCGTGACCGAGCGCGCGCGACTCGACTGGGGCGCCCGCCGCAACCGAGGCTACGTCGATCCGCTGCGGCTGCTCGGTGGCTGGCGCCCAGTGCTCGTGCCGGTGCCGTGAGCCGGGTGCGCCGTCGGACGGCGCAACGTCGCGACCGGTCGTCCACCTGGCGTGTATGCTCTACCCAAGGCGGCTCTCCGCACGTTGCGGGGTGCCGTCAATTCACAGCAGCCCGGTGGGGCCTGCGGTCCCGCGCTCCGGCGTGGGGAAGGCCCGTCGCACGACCGGTGATCACCGACGGTGCCCGACGGCTGCGACGCCACAACCGAAGTGCGGCCGTTGCCGGCCGTGCGCACCCGAACAGGAGCACCACATGTCCGCCGTCACCATGCGCCAGCTGCTCGAGGCCGGCGTGCACTTTGGCCATCAGACACGCCGCTGGAACCCCAAGATGAAGCGGTTCATTTTCGGCGAGCGCAATGGCATCTACATCATCGACATCCAACAGACCATCGGTCTGCTCGAGAACGCCTACGACTTCGTCCGCGACACGGTCGCCAAGGGCGGCAGCGTGCTGTTCGTCGGCACCAAGAAGCAGGCACAGGAGGCCGTCGAGCAGCAGGCGCTGCGGGTCAACATGCCCTACGTCAACTTCCGCTGGCTGGGTGGCATGCTCACCAACTTCGAGACGATCAAGCTGCGGCTGACCCGCCTGCGCGAGCTCGAGGACATGGAGACCGACGGGCGCATGGAGGTGCTGCCCAAGAAGGAGGCGCTGTCGCTGCGCCGTGAGCGCGACAAGCTGCTGCGCAACCTCGGTGGCATCCGCAACATGAACAAGCTGCCATCAGCGATCTGGGTCGTCGACACCGTCAAGGAGCACATCGCGGTCCGCGAGGCCAACCGCCTCGGCATCCCCGTCATCGCGATCGTCGACACCAACTGCGACCCCGACGAGGTCCAGTACGTCATCCCGGGCAACGACGACGCGATCCGCTCGGGCGCTCTGCTGACCCGGCTCATCGCGGATGCCTGCGCCGAGGGCTACCAGCTGATGGCCAGCCGCACCCGCGACGAGGTCGTCGCCGAGCAGGCCGCGGCCGTGGCCGCTGCGGCCGAGACGCCGACCGCGGCGACCACCGACACCGACGAGCCGCTCGCCGAGTGGGAGATCGCGCTCCAGCAGGAGGAGGCCGCGCGGCAGGCCGCCCAGGCCGCCGCGAGCACCGATGACGTGCCCGCGGAGGCCGCGGAGGAGGAGCCGGCGTCCGCGCCCACCGACGCGTCCACGGATGCGCCGGCCGCACCCGATGCGGAGCCGCGCGCCGCCGAGCACGCGCCGACGCCGGAACCGCAGAACGCCGGCTAGAGCGACGCCTCCACGCCCTGTGCCGCTGCGCCGCCAGGCGCCACCGTGGCGCGGGCCACAAGCACACTGACCACGGGGGAACCAACGATGGCCGAGATCACCGCCGCCGACGTCAAACGCCTCCGCGAGGCCACCGGCGCCGGCATGATGGACTGCAAGCGCGCACTCGTCGACGCCGAGGGAGATTTCGACAAGGCTGCTGAGCTCGTCCGTGAGCGGACCGGCGCCAAGATGGGTGACCGCGTGGGCGACCGCACCGCCAGTGAGGGCATCGTGCACGCCTACCTGCACGCACCGACGCCGGGGCTGCCGCCCAAGGTCGGCGTCATGGTCGAGCTGAACTGCGAGACGGACTTCGTCGCCAAGGGCGACGCGTTCCGCCAGCTCGCAAGCGACATCGCGATGCACGTCGCCGCGATGCGGCCCGCCGTCATCTCCGAGGACGAGGTCGACCCGGAGCAGCTCGCCGCCGAGCGCGAGTTCGCCGAGAAGCAGGCGCGCGACGAGGGCAAGCCCGACCACATCATCGACAAGATCGTCGAGGGCAAGGTCAAGGCCTTCTACAAGGAGCGCGTGCTGCTGAACCAGCCCTATGTGCGCGACGACAAGCGCACGGTCCGCCAGCTGCTCGAAGAGTTCCAGCGGACCTCCGGCGAGAAGATCGAGATCTCTCGCATGGCGCGCTTCGAGGTCGGCGCCTGAGGACGCGACACGCATCGGGGGCCGGCTCTACGAAGGAGTCGGACCCTCTGCCCGTCGTCGGCCCCGTGTCCGGACGCGTGGCGCGGCGTCGAGTAGGCTGCCACCGGAGTCGATCCGGGAGCCAGCCGTCCATGCATGTGCGCAGTGCGACGCCGACCGCGAAACCGAGCAGCCGGCCGAGGCCGCTGACATGACCGTTGCAACGGATCAGCGGAAGCGGTCGGACGTGACGGCTCCGCGGGGATACGACCGGATCCTGGTCAAGCTGTCGGGTGAGGCGTTCGCCGACGAGCGGGCGAGCATCAGCCCGGTGATCTTGAGGTCGCTGGCCCGGCAGCTGGCCGCGATCGCCGGAGATGGAGTGCAGGTTGGCGTCGTCGTTGGCGGCGGCAACATCTTCCGTGGCACGTCGCCGCAGGCGACCGGCATGGACCGCTCGAGCGCGGACAGCATGGGCATGCTGGCCACGGTCATCAACGCGCTCGCGCTGCAGGACGCGATCGAGAAGCAGGGTGTCCCGACACGCGTGCTGTCGGCGGTCGCGATGCAGGAGCTGTGCGAGCCCTACATCCGCCGCCGCGCGATCCGCCACCTTGAGAAGGGCCGGATCGTCATCTTCGCGGCCGGTCTGGGCGAACCGTACTTCTCGACCGACACCGCCGCCGCCCAGCGGGCGCTCGAGATCAACGCCCGGGCGATCCTCAAGGCGACCAAGGTCGACGGGGTCTACGACAAGGACCCGGTGACCCACCCTGACGCGCGCCGGTTCGACGAACTGACCTATCTCGATGCGCTCCAGCGTGGCCTGAAGGTGATGGATGCCACGGCGCTGTCGTTGTGCATGGACAACGACCTGCCGATCATCGTGTTCGACGTCTTCGCGGAGGACAACATCCGCCGGGTGGCGGCCGGTGAGCCGATCGGCACCGTGGTGCGCAGCCGACCGTCCGGAGGAGACGACGGTGATTGATGACGTGTTGACCGAGGCCGAGCTGCGGATGTCGGACACGATCAACCACACCCGCGGCGAGTTCGCCAAGATCCGCACCGGGCGGGCGAACCCAGGTCTGATCACCAACCTGCCCGTGGACTACTACGGCACGAAGACGCCGCTGCAGCAGATCGCCGGCGTCAGCGTGCCCGAGCCGCGCATGCTGCTGGTCAACCCCTACGACCAGAACGCGCTACGCGACATCGAGCGCGCCATCCAGGCGGCCGACCTCGGCCTCAACCCCTCCAACGATGGCACCGTCATCCGCATCGTGTTTCCCGAGCTCAGCCAGGAGCGCCGCCAGGACTTCGTGCGGCTGGCGCGGGAGCGTGCCGAGGAGGGTCGGGTGGCGGTCCGCAACATCCGTCGCAACGCCAAGAGCCACCTCGAGGCGTTCCAGCGCGACGGCGACATCACGCAGGACGACCTGCGGCGCGCTGAGGCCGACCTGCAGAAGCTAACCGACACCTACGTGGGCACGATCGACGAGCTGCTGGCCAACAAGGAACGGGAGCTCCTCGAGGTGTGATCGGGCCCGTGCATGGCGCAGACTGACGGGTCCGGGCCCGCAGCGGGCCCATCCGGCGGCCGGAACCTGCCGCTGGCCGTCGGTTCGGCCGTCCTGTTCGCCGTCCTGTTCCTGGGCAGCGCATTCGTCAGCAAGTGGGCGCTGCTGTCGTTCATCGCGTTGGCGATCGTGATCGCGGTGCTCGAGGTCGACGTGGCCCTGCGCACCACGGCGGCCCGGCCACCCACGGCGGTGGTGCTCGTGGCGGGACTGGCGATGCTCGCCGGAGCCTTCGTGTACGGCGCCATGGGCCAGCTCACGGCGCTGATCGTGATGGTCCTGGCCGTGCTGGCGTGGTCGCTGGCCGACCGCTCCGACCCGGCGCCGCTGCAGAGCGCGGGCAGCGGGCTGCTGATCGGGATGTGGGTGCCGTTCCTGGCCAGCTTCCTCGCGTTGCTGCTCCGGCGACCGGACGGCCAGTGGTATGTGATCCTGACGGTGCTGCTGACCGCGGCCAGCGACATCTTCGCCTACGGCGTCGGCTATCAGTTCGGCCGGCACAAGCTCGCCCCCGCCGTGAGCCCCGGCAAGACCTGGGAGGGCGTGGTCGGCGGGATGCTCGGGGCGATGCTCGTCGCGGCGATCGCCGGCCCACTGATGATCGACCGGCTGTCAGTGGGGCGCGCGGTCGCGCTCGGCGCACTGGTCGCGATCGTCGCCGTCATCGGCGACCTTGCGGAGTCGGCGGTCAAGCGGTCCCTCGGCGTGAAGGACCTCGGCCGTCTGTTGCCCGGCCACGGTGGCATGATGGACCGGGTCGACGCCATGCTGTTCACCCTTCCGGTCGCCCACCTCGTGCTCCTCGCCGGCCGCCTCTGACATGACGAGGCCGGCCGTGAAGCCGCCCACCGCCGCCACCGGCGGCGATGTCGTCGACCCCTACCGCATGCCGGCCGGCGTGCTCGAGGAGCTGCTCGAGGGCGAACCGGCGTTCCGGACCAGGCAGGTCGCGCAGTGGCTCGCGCGGGGTGTCGCCGATCCCGCGGCGATGACCGACCTGCCTCTCGCGCTGCGGGGCCGGCTGGCCCGCCGCTTCCCCCCTGCGCCGACGACGCTGAGCCACGTCACCGCCGATGGTGGGCTGACCCACAAGGTGCTGCTCGGCCTCGGGGACGGCGAGGCGATCGAGAGCGTGCTGCTGTGCTATCCGGCGGGTGGGCCAAGGTCGACGGCGGGCAGCGGAGCGGCGGCCCGCAGGACGCGCGGCCGCGCGACCGTGTGCATCTCGACCCAGGCCGGCTGCGCAATGGGCTGCCCGTTCTGTGCGACGGGCCAGGCGGGGCTGCGTCGGCAGCTGCGCACCGACGAGGTCGTCTCGCAGGTCACGGCGGTCACTGCGCTGCTGCGCGACCCCCCGACCTCACCCGGCACAGCGGGCGGGCGCAGCGGCGTGCGCCCCGACGGCACACCCGACCACGTCACGAACGTGGTCTTCATGGGCATGGGCGAGCCGCTGGCCAACCTCGACGTCACGATCGCGACGGTGCGTTGGCTGACACGCCGCGACGGGTTCGGCCTGTCTGCGCGTGGGGTCACCGTCTCGACCATCGGTCTGGTGCCCGGCATCCGGCGGTTGATGGCGCTCGCGCTGCCGATCACGCTGGCGATCAGCCTGCATGCTGCCAACGACGAGCTGCGCGCCCAACTGGTGCCCCTCAACCGGCAGCATCCGCTTGCGGAGCTGCTCGCCGCGTGCGACGCGTACGTCGAGGCCACGGGGCGGCGGATGACCTTCGAGTACGTGCTGATCGACGACGTCAACGCGACACCGGACCACGCGCGGGAGCTGGTCGCGCTCCTGCGCCCCCGACGCGCCCACGTCAACCTCATCCCGATGAACCCGACGCCGGCGGTGCCGTGGGTCGCGCCACCGGTCGCCGCTCAGCGTCGCTTCGCCGACATCCTCGAGCACGGCGGCCTCACCACGACGATCCGGCACAACCGGGGCACGGACATCGACGCCGCCTGCGGACAGCTGTACGCCAACTACCAGGTCGCCAGTGGTCGGCGGCTGCCCGCCGCTGAGCGCGTGCTGCCGCTGGCCCCGGCCCGTTCCGTGGAGCCCGACCGGTGAGGCGCGTGACGCTTCTGGGATCGACCGGGTCGATCGGCACGCAGGCGCTCGACGTGATCGCGCAGCACCCCGATCGCTTCACTGTCGACGCGCTGGCGGGCGGCCGCAACGCTGATCTGGTGTGCCGGCAGGCACGGCGGTTCGGCGTGAACCGTGTGGCACTGGCCGACGTCGATGCCGCGGAGGCGGCACGCAGGCTGCTGCCCGACGACGTCGACGTGCTGGACGGCGAGCGTGGTGTCGCTGAGCTCGCCGCCATGCCCACGGATGTCGTGCTCAACGGCATCGTCGGTTCGGTCGGCCTGCGGTCGACGCTTGCGGCGCTGGGCGCCGGCGGCACGGTCGCGCTGGCCAATAAGGAGTCGCTGATCGTGGGTGGCCCGCTGGTGCTCGAGGCCGCCGGTCCCGATCAGCTCGTACCCGTCGACAGCGAGCACAGCGCGCTGGCGCAGTGCCTGCGCGCGGGGCGAACGCGCGACGTCGCACGGCTGCTGGTGACGGCCAGCGGCGGGCCGTTCCGGGGCCGCACGGCCGACGACCTCGGTGACGTCACTGTCCAGGAGGCGCTAGCGCACCCGACGTGGTCGATGGGGCCGGTGATCACGATCAACTCCGCGAGCTTGGCCAACAAGGGGCTCGAGGTCATCGAGACCCATCTGTTGTTCGGGCTCGACTATGACCGCATCGAGGTGGTCGTGCACCCGCAGTCGATCGTGCACGGCATGGTCGAGTACGTCGACGGCACTGTCATGGCCGCGCTGTCGCCGCCGGACATGCGCCTGCCGATCCAGCTGGCGCTGGCCTGGCCGGAGCGGCTCGACACCCCGCCCGTGCGCATGGACTGGACGGCCGGTCACGACCTGCGCTTCGAGCCGCTCGACGCCACGACGTTTCCGATGATCGATCTGGCCATCGCTGCGGGGCGTGCGGGGGGCACGGCACCCGCCGCCTACAACGCTGCCAACGAGCAGGCCGTGGCGGCCTTTCTGCAATACCGGGTGCGGTTCCTCGACATCCCGCGCGTGGTCGCGGCAGTCTTGGAGGAGCACGACAACACGCCGATCGCCGACATTGACGACGTGTTGGCAGCCGAGGCCGAGGCTCGGGAGCACGCCGACCGGGTCCTCGCCGCTCGACAAGAGGTGACGTGATGGCGCTGGCATTCTTCGTGGTCGTGATCGTGGGATCGATCATGGTCCACGAGGCTGGCCACTTCTTCACCGCCCGCTGGTTCGGGATGAAGGCGGAGCGGTTCTTCTTCGGCTTCGGCCCGACCCTGTGGTCGGTGCGACGTGGCGAGACCGAGTACGGCGTCAAGGCGATCCCTGCCGGTGGCTTCGTGAAGATCGCCGGCATGAACCGCTACGAGGAGATCGACCCGGCGGACGGGCCCCGGGCGTTCCATGCGAAGCCGGCCTGGCAGCGGGCCATCGTCCTCGTCGCCGGCTCGTTCACGCACTTCGTCATGGCAGCGGTCCTGCTCTTCTTCGCGATGGCCTTCTTCGAGCTGCCGCGGCTGCAGGACGGCGCACCGGTCGGCAGCAACGAGGTGACCGAGGTGGTCGAGGGGTCACCCGCCGACGAGGCGGGGCTGGCGCGGCGAGACCGGATCGTCGCGATCGACGGGATCGAGATCACCACGTTCGACGAGATGCGTGAGGCCGTCGCGGCCCGCGGCGGCGAGCGGGTGGACCTGACCTTCCGGCGTGACGGCAGCACCAACACCGTCTCGGTCACGCTGGACACCAGGGAGGTCGAGGGCGAGCAGGTCGGGTTCATCGGCCTGGCATCGGACCGGCTCTCCTATCAGACGTGGTCGCTTCCGGCGGCCGCGGCGGGGGTCTGGGTGGGGGAGTACTCCGTGCCGACCCAGGTCGAGCGGTCGGTCGTCGGCATCGCACAGGTCTTCAGGCCCGACAGCCTGTCGCGGTGGCTGTCGCAGGCCGACGGCGAGACGCCGCGCACGGCTGACGGACCCGTCAGCCTGGTCGGCGCGGGGCAGGCCGCCTCGGCGCTGGCGAGCATCGGAGCGTTCTCGTGGGTGATCGTGCTCCTCGCCCAGCTGCAGATCATCATCGGCACGCTGAACCTGCTGCCACTGCCGCCCTTCGACGGCGGCCACCTCGCCGTGTTGGCCGTCGAGTCAGGGGTCAACGCGGTGCGGCGCCGGCGCGGGATGGCGACGGACTGGCAGATCGACCCTCAGGCGTTGATGCCGCTGACGCTGGCGGTCCTGCTGCTGTTCGGCCTGTTCGCGCTCACCGCCATCTACGTCGACATCGTCAACCCGATCTCGGAGATGATCCAGTAGCCGCGACCGCCGTTCGCCCGCCTCTCCCGCGAGCCGGCTCGGACGACGTGCGGATAGGGTTGGCTGGAGCAACCACGCGACCACTGCGAGGTACGTGCACATCATGGGCTCGTCACTGCCGATCCTGAACCAGCCGGCGCCACAACTCGCCGCGCACCAGCCGCCGAAACGGCGGGCGTGCCGGACGGTGCACGTCGGCGACGTCGGCGTTGGTGGCGACGCTCCGGTCAGCGTGCAGTCGATGACCACCACGCCGACGCACGACATCAACGCGACGCTGCAGCAGATCGCCGCGCTCAACGCAGCGGGCGTCGACATCGTCCGGATCGCGGTGCCACGTCAGGAGGATGCCGACGCGCTGGCGGCGATCGCCGCCAAATCGACCGTGCCCGTCGTCGCCGACATCCACTTCCAGTGGAAGTACGCGATGGCCGCGATCGAGGCCGGCTGTGCCGGCGTGCGCATCAACCCTGGCAACATCCGCAAGCACGAGAAGGTCAAGGTGATCGGCGACGCCGCCAGGGAGCGCGGCATCCCGATCCGCATCGGCGTGAACGGTGGCAGCCTCGAGGACGTCATCCTCGCCAAGCACGGCGGGGTGACCCCGGAGGCCATGGTCGAGTCCGCGCTGAACGAGGCGCGGCTGCTCGAAGAGGTCGACTTCCACGACATCAAGATCTCGGTCAAGCACTCCGACCCGTGGGTGATGATCCAGACCTACCGCCTGCTCGCCGAGTCGTGCGACTACCCCCTGCACCTGGGCGTCACCGAGGCGGGACCACCGAAGACCGGGATCACCAAGAGTGCCGTGGGCATCGGCACGCTGTTGGCCGAAGGCATCGGTGACACCATCCGCGTGTCCCTGTCGGCCGATCCCGTCGAGGAGGTCAAGGCGGGCATCGGCATCCTCGAGGCGCTTCACCTGCGCGAACGCGGCCTCGACATCGTGTCGTGCCCGTCGTGCGCGCGTGCCGAGGTCGACGTCTACTCGCTGGCCGAGAAGGTCCAGACCGGGCTTGAGGGCATCGACGTGCCGCTGCGCGTCGCGGTCATGGGCTGTGTCGTCAACGGGCCGGGGGAGTCCCGCGAGGCCGACCTCGGTGTCGCGGCCGGCAAGGGCAAGGGCCAGATCCTCCGGAAGGGGGAGGTCCTGTTCACCGTGCAGGAGAGCGACATCGTCGAGACGCTCGTGCACTTCGCCAACGAGATGGCCGACGAGATCCGTGCCGAGCGTGGAGACGGTGCGCCCACGGTTGCCACGTAGCCTCGAAGCGCGCGCGCTCGCCGCCCTCCCGACGATCGAGGGACCGCGTGTCGGCGGCGGGCGCACCCCGCTGCCGCGACCCGAATGAGATCGAAGGAGGACGGCCGTGCCGCCGCTGACGACCGATGACGCCCGAACGTTCGTCGCTCACCACCACTGGGGCGTGCTGGTCACGCTGAAGGCGTCCGACGGAAGCCCGCAGCTGTCCAACGTCGCGTACGCGCTGATCGACGACGAGGTCCGCGTGTCGGTCACCGACACCCGCGCCAAGACGGCCAACGTGCGCCATGACCCGCGCGTCAGCCTGCATGTGACCAGCGACGACTTCTGGACTTACGTCGTGGTCGAGGGCACAGCGCGGCTGTCACCGATCGCCACCGAGCCCGGCGACGAGACCTGTCAACGCCTGTTGGAGCTGTACGAGGCCGTCAGCGACAAGCCCCACGACGACCCTGACGAGTTCCACGCGGCGATGGTGGACGAGCGCCGACTGGAGCTGTCGTTCGCCATCGAGCGCATGTACCCGACGCGCGGCTGACCCGTGTGGCACCCAGCTCCCGTACCCGGATGCCGACGTCGGCCTGCACTGGATAACTGCGCATCCGTGGATCAGCCGCCCGGTCGCCACACAGCACCCACCTTCGTGCCGGAGCCGTCTGTGAGCCGCTCGGATCACCGTGCTCGACCGGCATCGACCAGAGGTCGCGTTCCGTCCACGTCCCTCCGCCACATGTCGTTCTGCTCCCCGCCCTGTGCTCCCATGCGATCTGAGCTCTGCCGGGTGACAAGTCTTGCGTGTCGTCGTCCTCGTGCGCATCGACGCGGTGTCGCGGCGGGACATCGTGGCCCATGCGGTTTCGGGTGCACCTCCGGCGTCCCGGCGACCGCGCACACGATGACCTGCTCGGGACTCGTCCACTACACGGTCCGTCGGTCGGGAGCCGAACTGCTCCGCGTCCGCCGCGACCAGGCGCGAGCAGGCCGCGCCGTGGCGTCGCTCGGCCAGGCACGGCCGGGCGACCTCACCTTCGGCTCACCGGTCGACCACATTGGCATCAACGCGGGTGCCACCACGACGGTGGTCGCACCGCTCGCGGGCGACGTCATCAAGGTGCAGCAGATCACCAGGACGCCGGCCGCCCTCCGACGGGTCGTGTGAGCCCTCGTCCACGCCACCGCCGGGTGATCGGCGGCTGGTAGAACTGGTGGGCCGACCGCAGCGCCGCTTACGGCCATGCAGCGTCCCGGCCACGACACCGAGTGTGCCCCACGGCCGTGACGGCGGGGGCACACGGCATGAGTGCCTGCCGCAGCGACGGCGGCACGCACACGTCACGAGGTAGCCCTGCGATGCGACGCTCTCCGATGCGCCGACTGCTCTTCGCGACGGGGCTGGTCTTCGTCCTCACCGTGTTCGGCACCGTCGGCTACATGGTGCTCGGTGACGCGGGGGTGCTCGACGCGCTGTACATGACCATCATCACGATCGCCGCGGTCGGCTACGGCGAGACGATCCAGCTGGCCGGTGCGGCGCGCCTGTTCACCCTGCTCATCATCGTGCTGGGCGTCGGTTCGATCACCTTCCTGGTGGTCAGCGGCCTGGACTTCGTGCTCGAGGGCCACCTCGAGGACCTGCTCGGAAGGCGTCGAATGGACCGGGAACTCGCCAGGCTGTCAGGGCACACGATCGTCTGCGGCTTCGGGCAGGTGGGCCGCCACGTGGTGATCCATCTGCTCGAGGAGGACAAGTCGGTCGTGGTGGTCGACCCAGCCGCCGACCGGGTGGCCGCCGCGCGGTCGTTGGACCTGCTCGCGATCCAGGGCGACGCGACCCACGAGGAGACGCTGCTCGACGTCAACGTCGGCCGGGCAGCGGCCGTCGTGGCGTGCGCGCACGACGATGGGGACAACGTGCTGATCTCGCTGACCGCCAAGGGCGTCAGTCCCGACACGTTCGTCGTGGCCCGCATCAAGAGCGACGAGAATGAGGCGAAGGTCCGCCGAGCGGGCGCGGACCGCGTGATCGCGCCGGCGGCGATCGGCGGCCGCCGAATCGCCGCGCTCGTGACCCGGCCGGGGGTGGTCGACTTCCTCGACGTGCTCACCCGCGGCAGCGAGCAGGACCTGATGCTGGAGGAGGTCGCCGTGCGCCCCGACGGGCCGCTGGACGGTCGCAGCCTGCGTGACCTCCAGCTCCGCGAGCGGCACGGCCTGACGGTGCTCGCCGTGCGGGCCGAGGGCAGGTCGACCAACACCCGGCCGGAGCCCGACACCGTCCTGCACGCCGGTGACCTGCTCGTCGTCCTCGGCGGACGCGACGCGCTCAGCGACCTGCGCCTTTAGGGTCTGTCTCCCGGTCCCGGCCGGGATTCGGCCCCACCTGCATCCCGGCTCGCGTCGTTGCGGCTCCCACGAACTTCGTGCGGCCAGGTTCCACGAACGACTGGGCGAACCCGGCTTCGCCGGGCACATGGGCAGGCCCGGCATGCGACGCTCACCGCGCCTTGCGAGCCGGGCGCAGCTGTGCCCTGGTCTCGGTGCCGTAGGCTCCCTGGCCGTTGGGAGTCGAGCGTCACAAGCGCACGACCGGTCCGGAAACAGACCCTGGAGCACGGCGGATCCAGCCGCATGCCACCCATTGCCCACGCATGGGCCCGCTGCTACCGTGGCCTGGCACGACGAACGGTCTGACGATTGGGCCGCACGAGCTACGCACAACGTGTGAACGCTGGTTCGGTATACGGATGCAAGTGGGCGCGGGCCGCCCACTTTTGCTTTCTGTCGGGCGTAGCCGGGTCACCCAGGCGTCGGACCGAACGGTGGAAGCCAGGCTCCGCGACACTCCGCAGAGCCGCCGGGACGCGAAAGGACGGCCATGGGCGACACGTCGGCGTCGCTCATCCGCGACCTGGTGGGCGAGCAGGCCCGCAGGCTGGACGTGGACGTCCTCGCCGTGGAGCACAAGGGCGAGGGGTCGCGTCAGCTGGTCCGGGTCGTCGTCGACCGCAAGGGCGGGGTGTCGCTGGGCACGTGCCAGCAGCTGTCCCAGGCGCTGTCGCGGCGGCTCGACGACGTCGACCCGATCGCCGGGCGCTACACGCTCGAGGTCACGTCCCCAGGCGTGGACTGGCCACTGACCGATCAGACCGCCTTTGACCGTGTCGAGGGCCGACCGGTGTTGATCCATCGGCGGGTGGGGGCGAACCACGTCGAGCAGGTCCGCGGCGAGGTCGTGCAGGCGGGCCCCGACGCCGTGCAGGTGGTCGACGGCGACACGACGGTCTCGGTCGCTTATGAGGACATCGTCAAGGCGGCGCAGGCGCTGCCGTGGTAGCGCCGGGGAGAATGGACACGCCCCGGGTGGGCTGCGGACGAGGAGAGGAGCGCCGGACATGCGCGTCGACATCGCAACGCTGCGGATGATGGAACGCGAGAAGGGCCTGGGGTTCGAGACGATCGTCGAAGCCCTCGAGAGCGCCCTGGCCAGCGCCTACAAGCGCTCGCACGTCGACGCCGAGGACGCACGTGTCACGATCGACCGCGACAGTGGGGAGGTCACGATCTACGCCCAGGAGCTCGACGACGCCGGACACGTCGTGCGCGAGTGGGAGGACTCGCCGTCGGACTTCGGTCGGATCGTCGCGCAGACGGCCAAACAGGTCCTGATGCAGCGTCTGCGCGAGGCCGAGCGCGAGCTGACCTACGGGGAGTACTCGGGGCGCGAGGGCGACCTGGTCACCGGCACCGTGCAGATCCACGACAACCGCGTCACGGTGCTCGACCTCGGCAACGCCGAGGCCGTCCTTCCTGTCGCCGAGCAGGTCCCCGCGGAGCGGGCCGCCGGCCGGTACGAGCACGGTACGCGCCTGCGTGCCTACGTCACCGAGGTGCGGCGCACGCTCAAGGGCCCCCAGATCGTCTGCTCGCGCAGCCACCCGAACCTGGTCGAGGAGCTGTTCCGCCTCGAGGTCCCCGAGATCGCCGACGGCCTCGTCCAGATCCGCGCCATCGCCCGTGAGGCCGGGCACCGCACCAAGATCGCGGTGGCGTCCGATGACGAGACGGTCGACCCGGTGGGCGCCTGCGTCGGCGCACGCGGCACCAGGGTCCTGGCAATCGTCGAGGAGCTGTCAGGGGAGAAGGTCGACATCGTCCCGTGGGCCGACGGGCCGGCGGCGTTGGTGAGCAACGCGTTGTCGCCGGCGAAGGTCTCCGAGGTCTATCTGTACGCCGACGAGCAGCCGCCGACTGCGGTCGTGGTGGTGCCCGACTACCAGCTGTCGCTCGCGATCGGCCGGGAGGGCCAGAACGCCAGGCTGGCCGCGCGACTCACCGGCTGGCGGATCGACATCAAGAGCGAGACGCAGTCCGCCGAGGAGCAGGCCGCGTTCGAGGCGGCCCTCGCCCGCGGCGAGATCGACGAGTACGGCAATCCAGTGGCCGCGGATGCGCCCGCTTCGGACGTCGATCCGGAGTCAACGGGGTAGGATGGGTCACCAGGGCGCGTCGTCGTCCACTGATCGCCCACGTCGTACCTGCATCGGGTGCCGTCGCCGTAGCCAGCAGCGATGGCTCGTCCGCTTCGCAGTCGCGGGCGGCGCGATCGTGGTCGACGCCGACCAGCGGCTACCTGGCAGGGGAGCCTACCTGTGTTGGCGGATCGAGTGCGCGACCCGGGTGCTCACCGACGGACGGCGGCTGGCACACGCGCTGCGAACGACTCGAGACCGCGTCACCGTCGACACGGCGGCACTGCTGCAAGACTGGAGAGCCAACCGGCGCGACGATGGCGGCGGCGATGGCACGACCCACACGACAACAGGATTCGCGGAGCCCGGTTCCACTACGTATGTGGCGGACCGGCTCCGAGGGACAGAGGACTGATCGCGAGGCGACGAGCGCTCCGCCGGCACGGTGGACGGGGTGCGGATCGCCTGTAGGAGATGGCACGTGAGCAAGGTTCGAATCTATGAGCTCGCCAAGGAGACGGGGCTTCCCAACCAGGAGGTCATCCGTCGCCTGTCCGAGCTCGGCGTCACCGCGCGATCGCACTCGTCGACTGTCGAGAGCGTCGACGCCACAAGGTTCCGTGAGAGCCTGGGTCAGCAGCGGGAGGCGCGGCGGCGGGCCGAGGAGGAGCGCGCCCGCAGGGAGGCCGAGCAGTACGACCTCGAAGCGGTCCGCCATGCGGCGTCGGAGTCCAAGGCGCGGCGGATCCTTCCCCCGCACCTGCGCAAGGCGCAGGAGGCGCAGCAGCCGGTGGCGGCACCGGCCGCGCGGAGGTTCCGACCGCCGACCACACCGTTCCGCCCCGAGTCCGGCGGTGGAGTGAGCGTGGGCGGTGAGGCGCCCGCGCCCGAGCCGGCCGAGGCGACGCCGCAGGCGCCGGCCGAGACGACACCGACCGCGCCCGCGACCGAGAAGCCGGCGCCCACGGCTCCCGCGCGACCCGCCGAGGAGGCGCGAGCGGCCACGCCGCCGCAGCAGCAGCCCGTGGCGCGCGCAGCCGACGCCGCGCGCGCCGGGCTCGTGCGCCCGGCACCCGCGCCGAGCGAGGCCCAGCGCCAGGCGCCCGAGCAGCCCGCGCAGCCGCAGCCGCAGCCGCAGCCGCAGGCGCCGGCGGCGCGCGCGCCACAGCGCACCGACGACGAACCCGTCGGTCAGCCCGGCGTGCCACGCCCGGGTACGCCGCCGCGCCCAGGCCAGCCGACGGTGCCACGACGCCCGCTGAGCCCCGCCGCGACCGGCCGACCCGTCGAGCCACGTCGTCGTGTGGAGCACAACCTGCCGAAGGAGGGCACGGGACGCCGGAGCATCCCGCCTCCGGTCCGCGAGGCCCCCAAGGGCGGGCCTGCCCGCACGCCCGCCAGGCCATCCGGCCCCGGAGGCCCCGGCGGCGGTCCCGGCAGCCCGTCGGCTCCCGGCGGCCCTGCCGGCCGGCGTGCCAAGAAGGCCAAGAAGGGACGGCGCAAGAAGGAGCCCACGCTCCAGGACCAGTTCGAGGAGCAGGTGCAGCCGCGCCTCCGCCGTGGCGAGCCGGTCCGGGCCAGCGTCGAGGGCCCCGTCGAAGTCCTGCCCGGCGTCACGGTCGGTGAGTTCGCCAAACTCATCAACGTCAACCCGACCGACATCGTCCGGGTCCTGTTCGGCATGGGGGAGATGATCACCGTCACCCAGTCGATGTCGCAGGACCTCATCGAGCTGGTCGCGGCGGAGATGAACGCCGACATCAACTTCGTGACGCCCGAGGACATCGAGTTCGGTCCCGAGATCGAGGACAAGCCCGAGGACCTCAAGCCGCGACCACCGGTCGTGACGGTGATGGGCCACGTCGACCACGGCAAGACGCTGCTCCTCGACGCGATCCGCAAGACCGACGTGGTCAGCGGCGAGGCCGGTGGCATCACCCAGCACATCGGTGCGTACCAGGTGCGTCGCGACGGCCGGGCGATCACGTTCATCGACACCCCGGGTCACGAGGCGTTCACCCAGATGCGTGCCCGCGGCGCCCAGGTGACCGACGTCGCGATCCTGGTCGTCGCCGCCGACGACGGCGTGAAGCCGCAGACGGTCGAGGCGATCGACCACATCCGCGCAGCGGACGTGCCGATTATCGTCGCGGTCAACAAGATCGACAAGGCGACGGCAGACCCCACCCGCGTGCGCAGCCAGCTGACCGAGTACGACCTGGTCGCCGAGGAGTTCGGCGGCCAGACGACGATGGTGGACGTCTCGGCCAAGAGCGGACAGAACCTCGACGAGCTGCTCGAGATGGTGCTGCTGCAGGCCGACGTCAGTGAGTTGCAGGCGAACCCGGACCGTCCTGCGCAGGGCGCCGTGATCGAGGCGAACCTCGACCGGGGCCGTGGCGCGGTTGCGACGGTGCTCGTCCAGACCGGCACGCTGCGCATCGGCGACAACCTGGTCGCGGGCATCGCGGACTGCAAGGTCCGCGCGATGTTCGCCGACGACGGCACCCAGGTCACCGAGGCCGGGCCGTCGCGTCCGGTGCAGGTGCTGGGATGGAGCGAGGTCCCCGCGGCCGGCGACGAGTTCCGCGTCGTCGAGGACGAGCGGACCGCCCGCGAGATCGCCGAGAACCGGCAGTCTCGGGAGCGGCGCATGGAGCTCGCCGAGCGGCGGACGTTGTCGCTGGAGGACCTGTCCGGCGCGAT
>DATHVN010000125.1 GCA_035461305.1 Euzebyales bacterium
GTTGTGCACGGTGACCAACGTCGCGCCCTGCCAGTCGTAGCGGATGGCGACCAGTCCGCGCGCCCCGATGTCGAGGATGGTCCAGTCACCCCACCCGACCTCGGGCGTCTCCCTGCGCAGGCGGATCATGCGCTCGAACCAGTTGAGCAGCGAGCCGGGATCCCTGCGCTGTGCCCGGACGTTGACGTGCTCCGGCCCGTACTCGCCGCCGGGCAGGGGTCGGCGCAGGTCGCCAGGGTCCGCGGTCGAGAAGCCGGCTGACGGTTCATCGGTCCACTGCATGGGCGTACGCACCGAGCGGCGTCCCTCGACCGCAAGGTTTTCGCCCATGCCGATCTCCTCGCCGTAGAAGATCGTGGGGGTGCCCGGCATGGCGAACATCAGGCTGTAGACCAGGCGGATCCGATCCTCCTCACCGGCCAGCATCGGCGGCAGCCGCCGGCGCAGTCCGCGGCCGTAGATCTGCATGTCCTCCTCGGGGCCGAACGCCTCGAACACCTCCTGACGCTCGTCGTCGGTGAGCTTGTCCAGCGTCAACTCGTCGTGGTTGCGCACGAAGCTGGCCCACTGGGACGCGGCAGGCGCGGCGGGCAGCGACCGCAGCGCGTCGATGAACGGCTGCGCCACCCCGCGCGCGAGGCTGACGTACAGCGCCTGCATCGCCGGGAAGTTGAACAGCATCTGCAGCTCGTCGCCGTCCTCGTCCCCGAAGAACCGACCGAGCTGGTCGGGCGCCACGTTGACCTCGCCCAGCATGATGGCCTCGCCGGTCCGACGGGTGAGGAACTCACAGAGGTCGCGGAGGTAGTCGTGCGGTGCGATCTCCATCTCCTCGGCGATGCCCTCGGTCTCGAGGAAGAACGGCACGGCATCGACACGGAATCCCGACAGTCCCTGCGCGAGCCAGAACCCGATGACCTTGCGGATCTCGTCGCGGACCTCGGTGTTCGCCACGTTCAGGTCCGGCTGGTGCTCGAGGAACCGGTGGTGGTAGTACTGCCCGGCCGTGGCGTCCCACGTCCACGCACCCTCCTGCTCGCCCGGGAAGACCACCTCGTGCGGGCCCTCCTCGGGGATCTCGTCACGCCACACGTAGTAGTCGCGGTACCGCGATCCGGGATCCTCCCGGGCCGACCGGAACCACGGATGGTCGCTGGACGTGTGGTTGACGACGAGGTCGGCGATCACGCGGATGCCCCGGTCGCGTGCGGTCCGCATGAACTCGGTGAAGTCGCCGAAGGTCCCGAGGCGGTGGTCGATGGCGTAGTGGTCGCTCAGGTCGTAGCCGTCGTCGCGGTTCGGAGACGGATAGAACGGCATCAGCCAGATGCACGTCACACCGACGCCGGCGAAGTAGTCGACGCACTGCGTCAGGCCGGCGAAGTCGCCGATGCCGTCGCCGTCGGAGTCGTAGAACGTTTCGACGTCCAGGCAGTAGATGACGGCGTGCTTCCACCACAGGTCGGCGGTGCGCTCGAGGCTCATGTCGTGGCCCCCGGCCCGCCGTGTGCACCCTGCGTGCCCCCGGTCCGCACCTGAGGCAGTACGTGCTCGCCGAACGCCTCGAGGAAGGGCCGCTGCTGCTGGCCGACGTGGTGGATCCACACGCCGTCGAAGCCCAGGGCGATGACGTCGTGCAGCCAGGCCGCGTGGTACGCGAGATCGGCTGACACCTCGACGGAGCCGCG
>DATHVN010000126.1 GCA_035461305.1 Euzebyales bacterium
GGTTTGAACGCCAACCCCAGCACGGCGATCGTCTTGCCCTCCAGGTTCCACAACAACCGACGCAGCTGCGTGACCGGCCACTGATGCGCCTCCCGGTTGATCCGCTCCGTCTCACGCAGCATCCCGAAGTCGTAGCCCAGCTCGTCGGCGATGTGCACGAACGCCCGGACGTCCTTGGGGAAGCAGCTGCCGCCATACCCCAGACCCGCGTTGAGAAAGGCCCGACCGATCCTGGCGTCGTGACCCATCGCGTCGGCCACGATCCCCACGTCGGCACCCGCCCGCTCACAGATCCGCGCCACCGCGTTGATGAAGCTGATCTTCGTGGCGAGAAACGCGTTCGACGCATGCTTGATGATCTCCGCCGTCCGCACGTCGGTCGCGACGTACGGGCAGTCATGCTGCGCCAGCAGCGGCGCGTACAACTGCCGCATGACCTCGTGGCCGGCGTCGCTGTCAGCCCCCACGACGATGCGGTCCGGTCGCAGCGTGTCGGCGACCGCACGTCCCTCCCGCAGGAACTCCGGGTTGCTGACGACCTCGTAGGTCACGCCGTTGCCCCGGACCCGCGACTCGAGGGCAAGTGTCTCGCGAACCCGTTGGCCAGTGCTGACCGGCACCGTCGACTTCTCTGCGACGACGATAGGACCGGTGGCGTGCTCGGCGACCGACGAGGCGGCAGCCTGTACTAACGACAGGTTCGGGGAACCGTCGTCCCGCGGCGGGGTGCTGACACAGATGAACACGACATCGCTGCCCGCGATGGCATCGCGGTTGTTACCGCTGAACCGGACCCGACCCGCGTCGCGCTGCGTCCGCAACAGATCGTCCAGCCCCGGCTCGTAGAACGGCATCGCGTCGGCCTGCAGTAGCGCGATCTTCTCGGCGTCGTTGTCAACGCCGACGACATCGTGCCCGAGCGACGCCAGACACCCCACCGTGACCAGGCCCACATGGCCCGTGCCGATCACTCCAACGCGCATGCTGTCTCCTGATGTCCGCGCCGTCCCGCCACGCACGGCTCGAACAAGACTAACGCCACCACCACCCCCCAGCCATCGGCCCGACAGGTTGACAGACCATGAACATCCACGGCAGGTGCTGAACGTTCACGGCAGGTGCTCCCTGCGCACCACAACCCGCCCGTCCCGCCGACCAGCCACCACACCAGACACGACCTCGCCGATAGCCAGCCGAGGATCCTTCAGCCTCGCGAACGTCGCAGGGGTGGCCAGGTGGACATGTCTGTCAGGTAGCGGACAGCGATGAGCTGGCGGCGGTCGGTATCAGCCTGAGTAATTTCTGTGGTACCTGGTGAGGTTCCAGTGATACGTGGCCAGCCGAGAGCACTCTAGGTAGTAGAACACAAACCCTCAGTGCTCGTCTCGCTGCTTTGCATACGCCGGGCGTCTCTCGCAACAATGGCCGGGCCAGTAACGGGGGACGGACGCACTCGTGAAGCGCCTGGGACGTCGGAGCGTCTCGTGGTGGCCGGACGAGAGTCCGTAGGAGTCGGACGGTTCTCGAATGAGGGCCGGACAAGGACGAAAGGACATCGGCGCATGCAGGAATCGGCACGTGCGTTGCCGGTCGCAGATGAACAGACGTACCCGCCACTGGTCGCGGTCGACGGCGGGCAGGCGATGCTCGATCCAGCGGTCGCGACCGTCAGGCACATCCACCGGCGCCGAGCACGCACCCTCAGGCGCCTGGTCGCTCAGGCCAGCAAGAGCGCATTGGACGTCGTCATCGCCGCGCTCGCGCTGATGATCACCCTCCCGGTGATCCTCCTCCTGGCACTGTTGATCAGACTGGAATCGCCTGGTGGCGCGCTGTACTGCCAGACCAGAGTGGGTCGACGTGGCCGCCACTTCAGGTGCTTCAAGCTGCGGACCATGTTCAACGATGCCGACCAGAGGCTGCAGACGCTCCTGCGCCACGACGCCTCGGCTTACGACGAGTTCGCATCATCGCGGAAACTGAAGGACGATCCCCGCGTGACGAGGTTGGGGCGATTCCTGCGGGCAACCAGCCTGGACGAGCTTCCACAGCTGTGGAACGTGCTCCGAGGCGACATGAGCATCGTGGGTCCACGTCCGCTCGTGCCGGACGAGCTGGATCACTACGGCGACCGCATCCACGTGGTCCTGCAGGTCAAGCCGGGCCTCACGGGCATCTGGCAGGTCTCCGGCCGCAACGACCTGCCGTACCCCGTCCGCGTCGCGCTGGATGCCGACTACGCCATGCACCGGACGATGTGGAGCGACCTGCGGATCATCGCTCGGACCATCCCCGTGCTGCTGTTCCGCAAGGGCGCCTACTAGGACGCCCGTGAGCTCCAGCGGGCGCACGCGCCGCTGGAGCTCACTACGGCCAGTCGTACCCGAGGGCGTGGCTCGTCGCGCCAGCGATGCGGGCGATCACGGCGAGGTCGCTGTCGTCCAGCTGCCGACGCCAGCGCTCGTCCCGGTGGATCCCCTCGACGGTCTGCAAGCGCATGGAGTTGCCGATGATGTGATGCTCCAGGTCCCCGAGATCGTTCGGTAGCGGAGCCGGAGCAACACCGACAAAGCGCGCGATGCGGTCGAGCGTCGCCTGCGGATCGAGACACAGCGCTTCGTAGTGCAGCCGCATCCAGGAGTCGTCCGGCAGGAATCGACGGACGCGGTCCGCCTCGACGTTGTAGTGCTTCCACTGTCGGGCGGCCTTCGCGACATCGACGCCGGTATGCCGCATGATGCTGGCGACGTTGCCTCGGGGATCGCGGACCAGATGGATCGCCCTGACGTCGAGGTCCCGGGCCGGCGCGAGGTACCCGGGTCGCTGATGGTCTCTGGCCGTATCGACGAACACCGTCCGCCCGGTGACATCAAGCACCGCCCGTGCGAGGCTCCACGTCGACGACCTCGCTCCCACGAGCGTCCGATGGATGGGACCGAGTCGGCCGAGCACCGCATCGCGGGCATCCGTCAACGCAGCGGCACCCAGCGATCGGACGAGCAGGCCGTTGAGCCATCGGCGCCGCGACATCCTGACGTGGGTGCTCCAGTAGCCGGTCTGGTACACGTCGACCGGACGTCCGAGCTCCATCGTCCGCGTCGCGACCGACTTCCAGAACGGACAGTCGACGAAGAGCGCACCACACGAGCACCGGTATGTGGCGACGTCCACCCGCGGCGTCAGGCCTGTCGCCGCGCCGATCGATGCGCAGTCGGGATGGCTGTGCAGCAGGAACCCGAGCAGCGTGGAACCGGTGTACGGGCTGCCTGGCATGCACACGTACCGGACCACGTCCGCCCCTTCAGTACTCGGACCGCTCATTCGTCTGGACCCGCCGTTGGGAACGCCGGCCATGGTGACACACGGGGTGGCTCGTGCACGGGCCGACCGGTGTCCACCTCGACGATGACGTACCTTGGCCCGCGAGGACTCCCAGCCGGGCAGACGGTAGCGAACGCACGGCG
This sequence comes from Euzebyales bacterium, assembly GCA_035461305.1. Classification (NCBI taxonomy): domain Bacteria; kingdom Bacillati; phylum Actinomycetota; class Nitriliruptoria; order Euzebyales; species Euzebyales bacterium. The sequence goes on from DATHVN010000126.1 coordinate 3,465, forward strand.
ACGCGATGAACGAGGACGTACTGAACACGGTCTTGTTGCACATCGACGCCTACAACCGACGTGACATCGAACAGCTCCTCCACGGAATCGCTCGGGACGCTGTGTTCAAGGCCGGGGGCAGCATCGCCGTTGGCCGGGACAACATCCACACACTGTTCGCGAGCGCGTTCGCGGCCCCGTGGCACAGCACGCTGCACATCACCAACGCCGTGGTGCAGAACGGCACGGCGTCGTGTGAGATGGTGGAGACGGTGCAGTCGGAGCGGCAGCGGCGACACAGCGAACTGGTCGGCATCTACACCGTGCGCGGACAGGAGATCGTTCGCGTCCGCCTGTATCGCGACCCCGAAGCGTAGGTGTCACCCGATCGCATGGCCTGCGTGGCCGACGGTGCAGTGCGCACCGTGCGTGCCCTGTGGGATCCTGTCGTCTCGAGGCTGTCGCACCGTGCGGAGGCACTCGGATTGGACAGCCGGGCGGGAGGCGAAGGGCGCTGGCGTGATCGTCGAGTTCATCGGCTGCAGTGGGGCCGGCAAGACAACGCTGATGCGTCAGGTGCAGCGCCACGCGGCAGCCGCGCCCATGGTCGCGACCGCGTGGGACCTGGTCCTCGATCGCCCCGGCCGCCGGCGGCTCACCAACCCGACGGCCGTCAACCTGGTGGCCGACGCGACGGCGCTGGGACCGTTCCTGGGTGGGCTGCGCCGCAACGACGCGTTCGTGCGCTTCGCCCTCCGTCGACTGCGCGGCCAGGCTCCGACGACGGTCGCCGGACTCAACTACGCACGCAACGTGGTCCGGCGGGTCGGCATGCACGAGCTAGCACGCAGGGAGCAGGGCCGGACGGTGCTCGTCGACGAGGGGACGGTCCTGATCGCCTACCAGCTGTTCGTGTACAGCAGGGTGCCCCCCACCGAGGAGGAGATCGAGCGGTTCGCCAGCCTCGTCCCGGCGCCGGACAGGCTGGTCCACGTGCGAGCGCCGACGTCAGTGCTGGTCGAACGGGCAGTGTCGCGCCCGGACCGTCGCCGTGAGCTGAGGCGAGCAGACGCGATCCGGCTGCACCATCTGATCGAACGCGCGGATACTGTGTTGACTGCCGTGGCGTCAGCACCGACGCTGCGCGAACGCGTGCTCGAGGTCGACAACCCCGACAGCTCGGCGCAACGGCAACACGTCGTGGCCCAGCGGATCGCGGCGTGGCTGGCGTCCACCGACCTCGGCAGCGATGGCGGCGAGCGGTCCGACCCCGATGGGAGAACGACACAACGTGCTACCGAAGATCCATGAGCTGATCGAGCGGGTGAACGACGCCGGCATCCGTTACTGCCACTGGAAGAGCAACTGGAACCTGCCGCGCACGCTCGAGGGCGAGACCGACCTGGATCTGCTGATCCACCGCCGTGACGCGCACCGCTTCCGCGACGTCCTGCGTGACCTCGGCTTCGCTCCTGCCGTCGAGGCCGGCAGCCAGGTGCTGCCGGCGGTCGAGCACTACCACGCGCTGGACGAGGCCACGGACCGCATCGCGCACGTCCACGCGTACTACCGCGTGATCTCCGGCGAGAGCCTGGCCAAGAACTACCACTTCCCCGTCGAGGAGATGCTCCTGACGAACACGCGTCAGGAAGGCAGGGTGGTCGTGCCGAGCGCCGGCGCGGAGCTGATCGTGTTCGTGCTGCGCATGCTCGTGAAGCACACGACGCCGATCGAGCTCGGCCTGTTCGTTCGCGGGTGGGAGTCGTTCCGTCGGGAAGTCGACTGGCTCATGACACCCGGTGCCCGTGACGAAGCTCTGTCACTGCTGCCCGTGTGGCTTCCGCAGGTCAGCACGCCCGTGTTCATCGCCGCCTACGACGCGCTGCGGCAGCCGGCCCCCACGGCACGAAGGATCGTGCTGGGGGTACGGGTCCGCGCCCGCCTGCGGGGGCTCACCCGCCACCATCCGACCCGAGCACGACTCACCGAGATCCAGAAGTTCACGACGCGCACCGCGCATCGTCTCGGGGGAACGAAGAAGAAGCTCGCGCCCGGCGGTGGCGGCCTGGTGATCGCAGTCGTGGGGCCGGAGGCGAGCGGCAAGTCGACCCTGCTCAGCGAGATCGAGCGGTGGCTCGGCGCGTACTACACCGTCCGGCGCATCCACGCGGGCAAACCGCCGGCCACCGCGCTCACGGCCGTCCCCCACCTGCTCCTGCCGATGCTCAGGGCGCTGATCCCCGACCAGCGCTCCACGCGTGTGATCGCCGGCGACCAGACCGGCGGGCAACCGGACCGGGACCGGTATCCGCTCACCTTCGCGGTGCGGTCCGTCATGCTTGCCCACGAGCGTCGGGACGTACTGTCCCGTGCGTTCGCCCGCGCGTCCAACGGGACGATCGTGTTGTGCGACCGCTACCCGTCGTCGACCGTCGGCTCGTCCGAGGGAGCCCAGCTCGCGGGCCGACCGACCGCCCACGTTCCCGTCGGTCGATGGTTGCGGGCGCTCGAGGCCCGGATCTATGCCGACATCGCCGCGCCCGACCTCGTGATCCACCTGACCGCACCGCTCGACGTGACGCTGGCGCGCAACGCCGCCCGCTCGAAGACCGAGCCCGAGGACTACGTGCGTTGGCGGCATTCCCTGGCCGAGAACCTCGAGTTCGGCCGGGCGCCCGTGCACAAGGTCGACACCGATCGCCCACTCGACGACGTGATCCGGGACGCGAAGCAGGCGATCTGGGATGCGCTGTGATGCGCCGCGGCGTCCGCGTCAGCCGTCGGCGTAGCCGTGGGGATGGGTGACGTGCCAGTTCCAGGCCGACCCGACGATCTGGTCGAGGTCGCGGATGCGCGCTACCCACCCGAGCTCGGCGCGCGCCCCCGCCGGGTCCGCCACGAGCTCCGGCGGGTCACCTGGCCGCCGGCCGGCGATCTCGGTCGGGATGGGATGACCGGTGATCCGCCGCGCCGACTCGACCACCTGCCGGACGCTGTGGCGGCGGCCGGTGCCGAGGTTGACGAGGATGCCTCGTCCCGGATCCACGCGCCGGAGCGCCAGCTCGTGTGCACGCGCCAGATCCTCGACGTGGATGTAGTCGCGGACGCACGTGCCGTCCGGCGTCGGGTAGTCGTCGCCGAAGATCATGAACCGGTCGCGCTGACCGAGGGCCACCTGCAGCGCGATCGGTATGGCGTGCGTCTCGGGGTCGTGATCCTCGCCGCGTGACGCGTCGGCGGCTGCGCCGGCCGCGTTGAAGTAGCGCAACGCGGCGAACGACAGCCCGTAGGCGGGTGCGTAGTCGCCGAGCGCGCGTTCGGTCACCAGCTTGGTGAAGCCGTAGGGATTGACGGGGTGCTGTGGTCCGTCGTCGGGGATCGGAGTGGTCGCCGGGTTCCCGTAGGTCGCGCAGCTGCTCGAGAACACGATGTGCCCGACGCCGGTCGCCCGCATCGCCTCCAGCAACGCCAGCGACCCTACGACGTTGTTCCGATAGTACGCGGCAGGGTCGGCCACGGACTCCGCAACGAGTGCGAAGGCGGCGAAGTGCACCACCGCGTCGATCCGCTCGTCGTGCAGCACCGTCTCGAGCGTCGTCCGATCGTGCAGTGACCCGTGGATCAGCGGCAGCCCGGCAACCGACTTCGGATGGCCGTGGGAGAGGTCGTCGTAGACCAGGACCTCGTGGTCGCGGTCGACGATGTGCCATGCCGCCTCGCTGCCCACGTACCCGGCGCCTCCAGTCACGAGCACCTTCACTGAGAACGACCTCCAGTGCGCACATGCGGCTCCCGGTCGAGCCGCACCACCGGTCGCCGGCGTCCGCCTCGCGCGAACGCGGCCGGCCGCATCGCGGTCATACGGCCGTCTCGGACCCGGGTGTCCGATCCGGTCGATGCGGCGCACCGTTCTGTGGCTGCTGCTCCTCGTCGGCGCTCCAACTCGGCTTCTGCAGCGTGGCCGGCACCGGCCGTGCGAGGTCACGACGAGGCACAGCCGAAGTGGTGTAGACACATCCGGCCATCGCGACACCCATGATCTCCAAGCGGTGCTTCAGCTCGCGGAGCTCGCTGGACCTGGTCCGGTGAGGAACGACGACGAGCGCCCGGTCCGACTCACGCAGCGCGGCTGCCTGGGTCACCTCGAGGACGGGCGGCAGGTTGATCACGACCAGGTCCTGCTGGGCGGCGAAGCTGTGCAGCACCGCTCGGACCTTCGGCGAACCAAAGAGATCGGGCGCGGCGATGCCGGTGTCACGGACGTTGACGACGGAGATGCCGCGGTGGTCACGCACCTCGATCCACCCGGCGGCGTCATCGAGCGTCGCCGAGGCGTCGATCAGATCAGCTGTGAAATGCTGTTCCTCGAGTTGGCCGACCAGCCGGGACACGTCGCGAGCTTCCATGTCGCCATCCATCAGCCCGACCTTCAGGCCCGACTGACCGGCCGCGAGCGCCACGTTGACCGCCACGAACGCGCTGGCGTCCCGACTGGTCGCCGACACGACCGCGATCACGGTCGCCCGGTGCACGACCGTGCCATACAGCTGGGACCCGTTGGAGGTGGCCCGGCTGTTCGGCGCCCGGTGCACAAGGATGCCCGCAAGCGTGCGAAAGGCGTTGGCCGACGTCGACACGGGATCGTCGAAGACCGGTACGGCCACCGCATCCCCTTCGGCCCGCTTGCGACTCCCGACACTGACCGAGCGCTGTGGCTCCCTCACATCGGCAAGCAGCGGAACGCCCAGGATGCCTGCTGCTGTGTCCGGATCCTCGACACGCCCTGGACGATGACTCAACAGATACGCCGCCCCCACGCCGATCAGCCCGCCGAGGACGGTCGCCACGAACGCGGCGGTCGACAACGGGATGCCCTCCCGCCGTCCCGCGCCCGCGGGAGCGATGAACGGCACGCCATCGCCGCTGAGCTGGACGTCGACCTCGACGTCGTTGCGCTGTCCAGCCAACTCGCTGAGGAGCACCGCAGCGCCCTGCTGCCTGCGAACAAGACGGCGCGTGTCGCCACTGGGCAGCAGGTCACCGGCGAGGCGTTCGTTCAGCCTCGTGCTCAGCCGATCGGCTCGCGACGCCAGCTTCTTCGTCGCGTCGAGCCCCGTGGCGCCGGACCGCTGCTCGGGGGCTTCGCGGGACTTGACGAGCGACGCCACGGTGCGCGCGATCTTCGTGTCGACCAGCAGCACGGGGATGCTGGTGTCTCGTGACGCCTCGACCCGGTCCTGCAGCGAGGCGATCTCCTGCACCGTCGTGTCGATCGCCTCGTCGAGTCGGGTGATCCTGGACTGCGCGTCCTTGGCAAGCGCCTCGCTGACCGCGTCCTGATACGCCGCGCGGATCGCGTCCGCGCCGGTCCGGGCGATCTGCGGATCCGACGCCTCGAAGCTGATCTCGATGAAGTTGCTCTCCGAGCTCGACGTGATCGTTCGACCCTCAGCGATCTGCTGCGCAGTGATGTCCGCCGGTGGTTTGAGCGTCGGCGCCAGCGCACTCGCGCGATCGGCGACGATCGCCGACTCGAGGATCGCCACCTGGTCGGCCACGTACCGTTCCGCGTCGGCTGTCGAGCGGTCTGCCGCGCGCATGTCCTCGACGATCAGGCTGGTCGTGGCTACGAACTTCGCGGGTCCGGTCAGCGCGAACGCCACGCCGAGCACGCCGAACGACACCGCGCACACCAACACCAACAGCGGATGCCGTCGGATCGCGAGGAGCGGGTCGGTCTCAGAGGCCCTGGCTCTGTCAGGCGTCTGCATCATGCTCCGTACCGGTCGGCTGGCAACAATCCGCGCTCAGCGTAGCGCCTTTCGTGTGACGTCAGTCCTGTCCCATTTCACACTGTCACGCAGCCTCAGGACGACGACCGGCCTGGGCATTGCGTCCGCCCACGCCTGGGATGGCCTCCCGTCCCAGATCGAACGCCTCGGCGGCCAATGGCCGATCCACCAGCCAGAGGCTGAGCGCATACGTCGTGACACCGGTCGCCACCAGCAGCACGACCTGCCAGATCAGCGCGAGCTCATCCACGACGCTCTTGACGCCGAGCACCGCGGCGACCATGAGCACCGAGGCGATCGCCGGCGTCATCAGCTGCCGTGCCAGCAGGTCGAGGCGCAGGCCGACGAGCTTGTGGACGGCGTAGAACCACACCGGCGTCACAGCCAGGGTGACAACGGCGAGGGCGGTCGCGACGGCCAGGACGCCCCACTGAACGGCGATAGCGAACCCCACGACCTGGGCCAGGGCCGCGCCGCCCATGATGGCGACCCGCCAGGATGGCTTCCCGAGCGCCTTGATCACGGTGGGGTTGAGGAATCCGATCGACGTCACGAGCCCGGCGACGCCCAGCACGCGCATGACCGGGATGCTGGGACCCCAACCCTGTCCGAACATCAGAAGCGTGACTTCGGGCGCAAGGATGATCACACCGAGAAAGGCGGGAAAGGTCACCAACGCAGCGAGCCGCATCGTCCGGTAGTACAGGCGCTGGACCCGTTCGCTGTCGCGCTGGACCCGGGAGAACGTGGGGAAGGCGACCGATCCTATGACCGACGTGCAGATGTTTATCACCAGCCGCAGCACGCGGTAGGCAACGACGTAGAAGCCGAGCGCCGTCGAGCCGATGAACAACCCGATCATCAGGTTGTCGACCTGGGTGTTGGCGAGGCGCAACGCGCGGAACCCGACGATGTTCGCACCGAACGGGAGCAGCTGCTTGACGTGCCCCCAGGAGAACCCGAGGCGCGGTCGCCAGTCGCTTGCGACCCACAGGGTGATGACCGCCACGACCTCCACGGTGAGCGTCTGGACGACGAGGCTCCACACGCCTGCGCCCAGGACCGCGGCGATGATGCCCGCGATGCCACCGACCACGACCGACACCAGCGAACGCAGCGTCAGGGTGGCGAACGCGAACTCGCGGGTCAGGATTGCGCGTTGCACGGTGCTCAGGCCGCTCACCGTGAGCGTCAGCGACAGCGCGGCCAGGATCGGACTGAGCGCCGCGTTGTCGAACGCGGTTGCGATCAACGGCGACGACGCCGCCAGCAGGCCCGTAAGCACCACGCCGAGCGCGACACTGGCCCAGAACGCGCCGTTGATGTGCTCGTCCTCGATGTCGGCACGCTGGATGATCGCGTCGGCCAGCCCCTGATCGGCCGCGATCTTCAGAAGGCTCGTGAACACGGTGGCGAGCGCGATCAGGCCGAACGCCTTGGGTGCCACCAGGCGTGCCAGCACCGAGAAGACGACGAGCGTGGCGAGCTGGTAGCCCCAGTTGTCCAGCGCCGTCCAGTAGACGCCACGGGCCGCGGCGCTTCGAAGGCCCCCGCCGAGCCTCACCTCGTCCCCGCGTCGCGTGTCGCGGCGCTCGCGGGCAAGCGCGCGCCACAGCTCGAGGTTGCGGTCCAACGTCCTCACGAGGTCGTACGACGCGCTGCGCTGCCGTGCCGCCCGCCCGAGGCGGCGCCGGCGCGGCTCGTTGTCGAGCACCTCGTCGATCGCGTGACCCAACGCAGCCGTGTCGTCGCGCGGCACGACAACTCCTGCCCCATCGATCGCATCGCTGCCGAAGACGTCGGTCGCGACGATCGGTGCGCCGCACGCCATCGCCTCGAGAAGGACCAGCGACATGCCTTCCCACCGTGATGGAGCGATCACGACGTCGGCGGCGCGGAACTGCGCCGCCGTGTCCGTCACCTCTCCGTACCACTCGATCCAATCGCCGACGCCGAGCGACTCGGCGAGCCTGAGGAGCCGTTCCTTCTCGCCGGCCTGTCGTCCGCCGCCGACCAGACGTAGACGCGCGTGCCGGTTGCGCAGCTGTGCCAGGGCTCGGATCGCGAGGTCCTGGCCTTTCTGCCTGCTCAACCGAGCGACGCAGGCGATGAGCGGTACGTCTTCGTGGCGCTCTGCGCGCGGCCCGTCGGGCGAGAACCGGTCGCGATCGACGCCGTTGGGGATCACGATCAGGCGATCGACGGCGGAGCCGAGGACGGCACGCCCTTCGGCAGCTTCGTGCTCCGACACCGCGACGATGACATCACTGCACCGTGCGAGTACCCGTTCGATCCACCGATACGGTGCCGTGAGGCGCCCGCCGCTCTGCCAGGACCACGAGTGCGGCGTGAACACGACGGCCGGCCGGTCCCGCCGCCGCAGTGTGGCGACGGCGATCCGGCCCACCGCGCCGGCCTTCGATGAGTGCAGGTGCATGACGTCACGACCCCGTGCCAGTCGCCGCAGCACCAGGACCCCGCGAAGGTCGTCAAGCGCGGGGCGCCGCCGCAGGTTGGACACGACGTGCGAAGCGCCGGCGTCGAGGATCCACGTTGACAAGGGCCCGTGGCCAGCATCGGGGCACGCGACAACCACGCGGTGCCCCGCTGCCACAGCGGCTTCGGCCTGCTGCCGCACGCAGACCGCGACGCCGTATCCCGCCGGTTGCGCCACGATCAGCACGTCAAGGGGGTCGTGCCCGACGTCGCTGGTCATCGGAGTACCGTACGCCCGGGTGGGGGGCAGGTTTCCTCCCGGGAGGGTGGACTACTGGACCCCCCCGGGGGCCGCCTGACCCGGGACGAACCTACGCATCGACGCGCGTCCAATGCTGCAGGTCACGATCGATGACCTCGGCCGTCCTGGCGATGTCGTCGCGGTAGTGGGAGATGATGTGACTCCGCAGCTCGGCCGGCAGCGCAGGCGCGCGTTGCAGGTTGGACGTCCGGACGCGTCGCACGGCGTTGGCAACACCCTGCGGGATCCAGGGCTCGACGACCGCCCTGACGCGCTTGCTGGTCAGCACCCGTTCAAACGTCATGCTCGCGGGGACGCCGCCGACGTTGTGCGGTGTGTCGAGGTCCGGGATGAACCCGTCGTCGACACCGAGGAACCGGTAGATGGCCTGCACGACCGCGGAGGGCTGTGCCCGCAGGTCGTCGAACAGGTAGATGTGGATGTCGGTACGGCGGTGGGCGGCGAAGTAGCGGGACAGGTGCTCGTGGTACCGGCCGATCCGGATCCAGTGCGAGTCGGGTCGCGCCCACGCCGCGGCGGGCGTCAGGTCACGCTGCGGATCGAGGCGACACCCACGCTTGCGCAGGTACATCAGGTAATCGGAGTACGCGCGGTCCACCGGGTTGCGTAGACCGCAGACGATCCTGGCGTCCGGCAGCTGCGCGGCGATGCGGTCCGCGGCCTGTGGGCACTCGAGGTAGATCGGCGAGACCTCGCCGACGGCCATGGCCTCACCGGCGCCGTCGAACAGCTCGCGGTAGTCCCGCAGGGTGCGGATCGGGAAACGGTGCAGCTCCGGGTCGCCATACAGGAGCCGACCGGAACCGTCGACGCCGTAGGCGAAGAAGTTCGTCTCCTTCAGCGGGCTCATGTGGATCTGGGGCTGCTCGGCGAGGTACCAGTACAGCGCGGTCGTTCCAGCCTTGGCCGCGCCGATCACCACGAAGTTCGGCAGCCTCAACGGCGCCCACCGCCCGGCCGGCGGAGGCGATCACCGGACGCCTGCGGAACCCATGGCCCGACGCGCGGGACAGGTCGGCGTCGTCGCATCACTGCGTCGTCGGCGCGGCCGGGGCCGGCAGGTCCCGGTACACCGCGTCGACGCCGGCGTGCATGATCGGCAACGCGTACCGGGCGACAACGTGCTCCCTGCCGCGCTTGCCGAGGTCGCGCAGCGCGGTCGGCGACATGTCGCGGAAGCGCCGGATCTGTCGCGCGTAGCCGTCCGCGTCGCCGACGTCGACGAGTGGGACGAACTCTGCGCCGTCCACGAGCTCGCGATGCGGCGGGATGTCGGAGAGGATGACCGGACACCGCGACGCCATGGCCTCGATCACGGCGACGGGCAACCCCTCGCCATGGGACGCGGAGACCAGTACGTCCGCAGCGGCGCACAGGACGAACACCTCGTCGCGAGACACGAGCCCGGTGAGCTCGACCCGATCGCCCAGCCCCAGCTCGTCGACGCGCGCCCGCACCGCCGGCTCGAGTGTTCCGGCGCCGATGAAGACCAGACGACTGCGGTCGTGGTTGGACGCCGCGAACGCGTCGAGCACCGTGAACGGATCCTTGACCGGCTCGAGCCTTCCGACGCACACAATCGTGAACACGGTGTCGTCGTGGGTCGGCGGCGAGGCCGTGAGCGCACGATCGATGCGCTCGATGTCGGCGCCGTTCTGCACGACCCTCCACCGGCCTCGCACGAGCCGCTTCCAGACGCGCGGCAGGCTGGCATACGCTGCGCGGCTGCAGAAGATGATGCGCCTGAACCCGGCGAGCGCGATCACCATCAGGGCCTGGTTGCGCAGCGTGTAGTCGTAGAACGAGTCCTGCACCGTGTAGACGAGGCGGGACCGCAGGCGCCGGTAGCGCAGCCATCCGAGCAGTGCCACCACGACCAGCGCTCCCGTCGGCGGAGCGTGCACGTGCACGATGTCGTACCGCTCGGCGTCGAGCGCCCCCCGCAGGGCTCGGAAGAACCCGACCAGTGATCCGTCCCCCGGGAACAGCGCGATGGACGACGGCGGCGTCAGCTCCGGCGTGAGGTACGTGCAGATCGACAGGTCCCGGACGTCAGCCATCGGCAGGCAGTGTTCGTTGTACTGACCGTTGGCCTCACCCAGGTTCAGGATCACGTGCAGGATGCGAAGCCGTCGAGCGCTGGCGCTGCTACTCACTGATGCTTCCCTCAGTCAGGGACCACAGGACGGGTCCGGTTCGGATTCCAGGATCGCCCGCACGTCGGTCACGAGCTGTTCGACCGGCGTGTCGGCCGTGTCGAACCGCAGCACCCTCGGTGGATCGGACAGCTCGACGGTACGGAGGACGTCGTCGAACAGCTCGCGGTATCGCGTGATGAACCGCTGACCGACGTCGGCTGCGGTGCCCTTGACGGTGTGGGCGTTGGCGCGGGCGTCGATCCGCGCCCGAAGCACATCGTCGGGTGCGTCCAACCATACGATCACCGACAACGTACGCAACCACTGGGCCAGCATGTCGTTCCACCAGCGCTGGAACGGGTGGCTGGCCGCCACTCCCCTCCCCTGCGCCTTCAGCCGCACGAGGGCGTAGATCGGACCCTGATCGAGCACCACCGCACTGTCGGAACTCCCATAGCGGCGGGTGAGGAAGTCACGCCACCCGGTGATGTAGGCCATCAGCTTGACGTCCGGCCAGCTCATCCGGGGCGGTCGCGCGGCGTTGGCCACCAGAACCGGCAGCAGGCGCGGCAGGCCGCGGAGCACGTACACGAGGTGCGAGGGCGCGCGGGTCCGGATGAACGGTCCACGCTGGTAGCGACCCTCGGCGCAGCACAACGCGGCAGACAGCGTCGACTTGCCGGCTCCGGCGACGCCGGCGATCTCGATGAGGCACGGCGAGGCTGGGACCTGCCGCCGCCCTACATCCCGCACGTCCCTCATGTCTCGCGCACGCCACCTTCGTGGTGCCACCACATCACCGATTCACGCCGCGCCGCTGTCACCCCGGTCTTGTCCACACGTACAGTGACGACCGTCCAAGGCGTCGCGGCCGGACCCTACCCCCGACGCCGGTACGCTACCATCCGACGTCGCGGCAGCAGGTGGGACACACGACACACCTGGCGCGTGCCGATGTCGCGACCTGGATGGCGCGCCGACGAGCTGACCGCTGGTGCTCAGACGGATGGGGGTTTGGAGAGGTGTCGGAGGGAACGAAGCGGTTCGCGGTCTATGCACCCGACATGGCAGGTGGCGGCGCCGAACGTGCCGCCCTGCAGCTGGCGGCCGGGCTCGCCGACCGTGGGTTCCACGCCGACCTCGTGCTGGCCTCGGCGAAGGGACCCCGCATGGCGGAGGTGCCCGACACCGTCGAGGTGGTCGACCTTGGTGCGCGGCGCGTGCTGACGAGCGTGCCCGCGCTCGTGCGCTACCTGCGCCGTGCCCAGCCGGCAGCAATGGCATCGGTCCTGGACCACGCCAACATCGTCGCGTTGTGGGCCAGGCGCATCGCCGGGCATCCCGAGCGCCTCGTCGTCGTCGAGCAGAACAACCTGAGTGCCGCGGCCGATCACGGCGAGTCGCGCCGCGATCGGCTGATGCCCAGGATCGTCAGTCGCTTCTATCCGTGGGCCGACTGCGTGGCGGGCGTGTCGGCGGGGGTCGTGGCAGATCTCCGCGCGCAGCTGACGACCGTTCCAGACGACCGCTACCGGGTCATCTACAACCCGATCGTGACGAGGGAGATGCTGCAGAAGGCGACCGCCCCCGTCACGCACCCGTGGTTCACACGCGGTGACCCGGTGTTCGTCGCGGCGGGCCGGCTGCGACCACAGAAGGACTTCCCCACGCTCATACGCGCGTTCCACAACCTGCGCTCGTCCAGGCAGGCTCGGCTGCTCATCCTCGGAGAGGGCCCCGACCGGGGCGCGCTCCAGGCACTGGTACGGGAGCTGGACCTGGACGACGACGTCGAGCTGCACGGGTACACCGACAACCCCTACGCCTACTTCGCCAGCGGGGTGGCCTTCGTGCTGTCCTCACGGTGGGAAGGCCTTCCGACCGTGCTGATCGAGGCGCTCAGCTGTGGCGCGCCGGTCATCGCCTCCGACTGCCCCAGCGGTCCACGCGAGATCCTGGCCGACGGCCGATACGGTCGTCTCGTGCCCGTGGGTGACGTCGCAGCGCTGACATCGGCGCTCGGCGCCGCCCTCGACGGGGAGCTTGTCCGCGCGCCCGACGAGAGCTGGCTTCCCTACCTGCTCGACTCGGTCGTCGACGACTACCTCGACGCCTTCGTCGGAAGCACCTGACATGCGACGGGCGGCGTACTGGTTGGCCGTGGCGTTCATCTTCACGGTTCCGTGGGAAGCCGCGATCCACGTCGGCGCACTCGGGCGCCTCAGCAGGGCCGCGGGCCTTGCGGCCGCTGGCGTGTGGACGCTGTCGGTCCTGGCACGGGGACGAGGCAGACCGCCGAACCCCCTGATCAAGGCGTACTTCCTGTTCCTGATCTGGAACGGCCTGACGCTGTTTTGGACCATCGACACGGGTGCGACGGTCAAAGGGTTCCTCACCTACCTGCAGATCTTCGGCATGATCCTGGTCGTGATGGACCTGTTCGAGTCGGAGCGCCGGATCGAGATCGGTCTGCAGGCCTTCGTCCTGGGCGCATATGTCTCAGGCGTCAGCATCCTCGTGAACTGGCGCACAGCGCCCCCGACGAGGTTCCCGGAGCATCAGCGGATCGACGCCCTCGGCTTCGAGGTCGACGGGATCGCATTGATCGTCGCCCTGGCCATCCCGGCAGCCTGGTATCTGGCGACAGGGCCGGCGGCTGCTCGACAGTCGCGGACAGCTTCGGCCGTGAACCTCGCCTACGTTCCGCTCGCGTTCTCCGCGCTCGCGTTGACGGGAACCAGGGGCGCAGCGGTCGCGAGCGTTCCCACCGTCGTGTTCATCCTCTGGACGCTGTGGAACACCCGCTCGAACGTCCGAATCGTCGCCCTGACGATGGTCGCCGTGGCGGTCGCCAGCATCGCGTTGTTCGTGCCCCGCGAGCCCGTCCAGCGGATCGCCGGGTCGGTGAGCGACATCACCGGCGAGGACACTCTCAGCGGGCGGACCGACATCTGGCAGGAGAGCATCACGACGTTCGTCCACGACCCCGTCGCCGGGGTCGGTCTGGATGCCCACCGGGCCGCCGTGTCGGCAGGGAAGGAGGCGCACAACACCGCCCTGTCCATCCTCGTCGAGACTGGCCTGGTCGGCTTCGTGCTCGTCGTCGCACTGGTCGCCATCGTCGTGGCCAACGTCCGGCGCCAACCACGATGGAACATGTGGTACTGGAGCAGTCAGCTCGCGGCGGTCGTGCTCGGATCGATGTCGTTGTCGCTGGAGGACTCGAAGTCGGTCTGGATCCTGATCACGTTGGCCGTCGCCAGCGCGGCCGCCACCCGCGCCCACACCGACGCGACGGACGCCCGACCGTCCGAACCCCAACAGGGCGCGTTCGTCCCGGCCTACAGCTACGGGTTCGCCGCCTGGAACACGCAACCAGCGCAGGATCGGCCGTGACCGGGGTCACGCGAGCAGGGTCTGCACCGCCCGCCGTGTCGCCGGTCGCCGGTACAGCGACAGCAACGGCTTGTACACGCCGTACTGGCGCAACCGGCTCAGGGCGGTCCTACGCCGGTTGAACCTCCCGACGCCACGCTGGTACCGGGCCACGCGTCGTCGAGTGCCGGACCATACTCACGCTGCAGTCGTGGATACCAGACCTCGCTGGCGTAGCGGTACAGCTGTAGATCCTGCTGGTTCGCCTCAGTGAGCAATCGCCGTGCTCGTTCGTTGGCCAGCAGCTCGGCCGCGATGGTGTTCCGCTGTGCGACGTTGACCCGTCGATAGGCGATGTCGAGGTCCTTGGCCCGGAGCGCCTGCAGGAGCAGCATCGACTCGTCGAAGGGCTTCGCGGCCCGACGAACATCTGTCGTCGCTCGATGACGCGAATCGCTTCGTTCTCGTCGGCGACCCCCGCGATCCGCTGGGTCTGTGCGTCGCGGACCCAGTCGCGTTGGATCCAGTCGTCGAACGCAACGTCCTTCCTGCGGTCCACGCCCCGTGCCAGGGCTGCACGTCGCCGTGCCGTGCACCGTACGAGCTGCGGAGCATGTAGCGAACCGTGCTGCCTGCGGTCTTGTTGATGTGGACGAAGACGAGCATCACGAGGCTGATCGTCGGGGGTCCGCAGCGTCTCCGATCACCTGCGCGACACTCGTCCGCGGCCGCAGTGTCGCGTGGGAGGTGCGGCCGCGTCGCGTCACGCCAGCGATTCCCAGATGAGCGCCTTCAGCTCCCCGGCCACCGCCTCGAGCGGCTTGCCTGCGTCGATCACGTGCACCCCGGATCCTGTCCAGTCGATGTCCCAGACCTCGGTCGAGCGCTCGATCACGTAGTCCTGCGGCTCGTCTGTCTTGCGTCGAGCGGCCTCGAGGGGGTCGAGCTTGAGCACGATGGCGAGGTCCGGCAACGCGACCAGGTCATGGTAGTGCTGTTCCAGTCGGTCGAGCGCTTCGAGGAAGCGGCCGGTGGAGGCGTCGGCGGTGAGCCGAGCGATCTGCGGCATGTCCGTCAGCGGCAGCGAGGGGTGCGGGAACCGATCCGATATGACGATGCTGCCAAGGTTGGCCGCACGACTCGCACGTCGATATGTCCGATACCGGTCCCGGGCCTTGCACGCGAACCAGATCAGCTGGCGGTAGCCCGGTTGTGATGCGGTCCCGCCACCAACCACCGCAGACGGACGCGAAACCGCCGTCAGGCCGCCAACCCCCGGCACGGCGGGGCCCGCGAGCTTCAGCCCCCCTCTGACCGCATAGGTCGTCAATGACCACGGCGGCTTGCCGAGGTGGACCCGGGCGACGTCGAAGTGCTCGTCGAGCCACACGCCGATCTCACGCAGCGCAGTCGTCTTGCCGGCGCCGTCGCCACCCATGATCGCGATGATGGCTCCGCCGTCCGCCAGCCGGTAGCCCGGCCGCGCTCCTGTGCGCCGTCTCACGGCCAGGCTGGTGCGCCGCCACATCCGCACGAGCGCGTCGACCGACGGCACGCGCCGGGCATGCGCCGCGAGCGTCGCCTCCATCCTGCGGCCCAGCGCCGCCGTCCGCAGGACAGGTGCGGTACCCATCGCGACGCGCTCCGCTTCGGCGAACAGCTCCCGACCCACGAATGGCAGATGCTCGTCCACGATGGCGTGCACGCCCTCCGGCGTGATCAGTGCGCGCAGATGATCATGTTCCTGGCGCTCCGACATCCTCGGCCGTGCGCGACGACCACGCGCGCCGTCCCACAGCAGCTCGTCGAACACGGCGTACTTCAACACCATCCGGATGATGAACACGACGTACTCGAACTCGGCGCTCGGTGTCGGTAGCCCACCGCTGGCGGACACCGAGGCGAGGAAGGCACCCTCGATCGGCAGGCGGTAGTTCTTCGTGCGGTCGTGGCCGACGACGAGGTGGTGGTGCGCGTGGACGTGCACGAAGCGATCGACCGCCTCGTCATACCCGAAGTAGTGGATGACGCCCGGGATCGGCGTCGCGTGCGGCCGGTGGGCGGCGACGAACCCACACCGGCTGAGCACCTCGATGAACGCCCGGGAATGCTGTCTGGCCACCAGCAGGTCCAGATCGGTGTCAGCCTGCTGCGCGCGCTGCACGAACAGGTTGCTCTTCCAATGGCAGTACAGGACCCCTGCGTCGCGCAGCTCGGTGATCAGCTGCACGACGAGCGGTGCGGCGGGTCGTCCGGCTGACGACGTCACCTGGCTGCCATCACCCGGCGGGCGATCCACATCGGCGCCCGAACCGCGTTCAGTGCCCATGCGTCTCCAGCCCCGCTGCAAAGGAAGTCACAGACAGATCCTCCAAGGCGACCGGGGAACCCCCGAGAAGATGCTGTCGCCGTCGTCAGCCGCCGATGGTGCAGGCGGAGTATAGCCACCGAGCGCCGTGGCTTCGGCCCCGACGGCGCCCCTACGACGTCCAGGCGCGCCGTCGGTCAGTCGCGCACCCGCCCGCACTTCCTGACGCGCGTGCAGTCGTCGAGCCATCGCTCGAACTCGGTCTGGTCCCACGTGTTCCAGAAGTCGGCGTGCGGGACCGTCGTTCCGTCGGCGAGGGTCCAGCCGGGCCCTCCCGAGCCCTTCGGGTAGTGGATGGCGTACCGCATGTCTGGCAGCTTCACCGGGTGCGATGCGGGGCAGCGCGATCCGGTCGGGTGGACCACGTGGCTGCGGTGATCGGCCACATCCAGGTTCACGCCGTCCCAGCAGTTCGGGAACATGATGACCGCGTTGAGGTTCGATGTCGTGCACCTCGGCGGTGAGTCGTACCGCACCGTCTCGCTGTCGTCGTCGTGACAGTTCCACCACACGTTCTCGGGGTACTCGTCGACGCCGCCGGCGATCAATCGGAAGTCGGGCGGAAACGCAACGGTCGCGCTGTAGGTGGCCGGTCGGTTGCGGTAGTAGCTGTACATGTGCTCCGGCTCGACGGGGTCGCCCTGCGGATCGAGCAGTGTCGGCGCCCAGTACGCGGCCGTGTCACCGCCGACCACACAGGTCGTGTCGGCGGCGGTCATCGACGCGTACGTCGAATCAGAAGCGGTCGAGGTGTTGCCGAAGAAGTCGTGCAGGTGCATCGACTGCGTGCCCGGTGGACCGGGGTTGACGATCGGATCGACCTGCTCACGATGCGAGAACAGGCACTTGACCAGGAAGTTGCCGGTCCGCTCCTCGCTCGACGGAGGGACCTCCACCCTGGGTCCGCTGGACGGCACCGCATCGTCGGCGGTCGTGTGGGCGTGGCTGTCGGCGTCCTCGTCCGACGCCGTCCCCGCAGCTGCATCGGTCGCCGCGTGCGCACCGCTGGCGGAGTGGTCCCGCCCAGTACCGCTCGGATCGGTGGCCGGTGCGGCCGCAGTGTCGTCGACGCGCTCGTTGCCGAGCAGTCGCAGCATGCTGTCGGGTTCACATGCGGTCAGCAGCAGGCTGACGCACACGATTGCGGCCACGCCGATCGCACGTGAGCTCGTGTTCTTCCTCACGGTCCGACCCCGCAGATCCACGCATCACCCCGCCAGGAGTTGGATTCGTCCGCCAACGACCCGAACCTATGGAGCGACGGGGGTCGAAGCAGTGTCCAGGTGGTCATCAGGAACACGAAATGATGACAGGTGCGTGCGCCGTGTGTCGATAGGACAACGTGACCATGCCCGTCCGATCACGCCGCCGATGACCGATGGTACATGGCGGTCTCGACGATGTTGTGACGTCGTTCGCGGCCGGACATCGACGGTCGTCCGTCATCCTCCGGGATGGCGCCGTGGGACGGGACGGCGTCGGATCGGTGGCGCGCAGGGAGACGATCAGGTGATCGCGTCCAGCCAGGTCGTGTCGACCTCGCGCAACGCCTCCACCAGGACGTCGATGTCGGTCCGCGAGCCCACGAGAGCCGCCATGTCGCCGCTGATGCGCAGGTGCCCGAACAGCAGCGCCGGGCCGACGTCCAGGCGTCCCTCCAGCAGCTGCCGCCAGCGGCTGTAGTCGGTCCGCACCACCACACGGGGGCTGTCCGCGATATCACGCAGCCGCTCCGCGCGGACACCGGAGTCGACGGCTGCCAGACGGATCTCATAGGTGTGGCGAGCGACCAGCGGCCCGCTCGGGTCGACGACGAACCGGTACACCCCGCGCAGCCGCGTCGCGGCGTCGCCCGCGCGCGGGTGTGCGACGAGCTGCGCACAGAACGCGTCCATCCACTCGGTGCTGGGGAAGACAGGCACGTGCACCTCGCTGTATGCGGCCGGCGAACCCGATGCGGTCGCGACCCTATAGCCTTTGTGGGCATTCTCGAAGGACGGGCACACATGAACCTCCATGATCTGCACGGCAGCCGGGTCGTTGTCCTCGGCGCCGCAGGCTTCATCGGCTCCCACCTGTGCGAGCGCCTGTTGAAGCTGGGCGCGCACGTCACGGCGATCGACAACTTCATCACCGGCAGGGCGTCGAACCTCGACCACCTGATCGGCACCGGTGAGCTGCGGCTGGTGTCCTACGACGTCACCGACTTCCTGCACGTGCCCGGCCGCGTCGACGCGATCCTGCACTTCGCGTCGCCCGCCTCACCCGTCGACTACCTGAAGTGGCCGATCCAGACCCTGAAGGTCGGGTCGCTGGGCACCCACAAGGCACTCGGGCTGGCACGCGCCAAGGACGCCAGGTTCCTGCTCGCCTCAACCTCCGAGGTCTACGGCGATCCCACAGTGTCGCCGCAGCCGGAGGACTACTGGGGCAACGTCAACCCGATCGGCCCGCGCGGTGTGTACGACGAGGCCAAGCGCTTCGCCGAGGCCATGGCACTCGCCTACCACCGCGAGCACGGCGTCCAGGTGAGGATCGCGAGGATCTTCAACTCCGTCCTCGCCGACGAACAGGTCCTGTACGACGACGGTACGTCGCTGCGCCGCGAGCCGATTGGTCATCTTGCGCGGCGCATCGGCGACAGGGTCCCGCTGTCGGGCTACACGGTCCCCGCCTTCGACGCCAACGGCGCCGTCGCCGCTGCCGAGGCGATCGCTCTCGAGGGGCATCCGACCGCGTCGCGGTGCTACGAGGTCTCGACCCGATACGGCCGCAGCATCCGCGTCACGGGCGACCACAGCCTGTTCGCCGAGGGAGCCGACGGTCAACCCGAAGCCCGCACGGTCGACGACCTGAACGTGGGCGACCACATCGCCATCGCTGCGCGGATCGACGTCCCCAGCCGCGACCGTTGGCACGTCGACATGGTTGACGTGTGGCGGGACGCCGGTCGCGACCCGTGGGACCTGATGGTGCGGGCTCCCGGCATCGGCGATGCGGTGTTCGCCAGACGGCACGAGCTCACCGCCACGCTGGTCAGCCGCGGTCGACCACGGTCTGCCTGCTGGAACACGGTCGACCGGTGGCGACGACAGGGCGAGGCGCCGCTGGCAGTGCTGCAGCGTCTCGGGATCGCGGTGCCGGAGGGCGGGCACGTCCGACTGGCGGGAAGCGGAACCCGCGCGTTCCTGCCGCGCCGGATCGCGGTCAGTGACGAGCTGCTGTGGACACTCGGACTCTATGTGGCTGAAGGCGCCTGCTTCCGCAAGCCGGGACGCAGTGCGTTCATCACGATCTCCGGCGACGACACCGCCATCCTCGACAGGGCGCGCAAGGTGTTCGAGCGTGACCTGAACCTGCATGTCGTGTCAGCGCCAGGCTCGGCGGCACGCAGCGCCGCCGTCTTCATCCATGCCGAGCTCCTCCTGCTGTTGCTGGACCACCTCGAGTTCCCGATAGGCGACAAGGGGATCCCTGGTTGGATCCTCGGGCTTCCCCTCGAGCGGCTTGCGTCGTTCCTCGAGGGGTATCGTGAGGGCGACGGCGTGCATTCGGGGGCGAAGATCGCGCAGGGACGCCACGAGTTCTCCACGACGTCGACCCGACTCAAGGACGATCTGCTGGTGGCGCTGGCCCGGTACGGGCTCGTGCCGTCGGTCGGTCGCGACGAGACGACGTTCCGGCAACGAACCGGAGATCGGACCTATCCGTTCTGGCGCCTCACCATGTGCAACGTCGCCCCGTGGAGCCCCCTCGAGTGGCCGCGTGGGACGGACCAGCGTCTCAACGCACGCCGTCATGGCGACATCGTCTGGGCCCGGGTGACCGCCATCGAGGAGGTGCCCGCCAGCGACGTCGTGTACGACTTCTGCGTGCCCGGCCGAGAGAACTTCTGGGCTGGAAGTGGAGTGATGGCCCACAACACCTACGGGCCGAGGATGAGGGTCGACGACGGGCGTGCCGTGCCCGCGTTCTTCAGCGCTGCGCTGCGCAACGAGCCGTTGCCGGTCCACGGCGACGGATCGCAGACGCGGTCGCTGTGCTACGTCGACGACGAGGTCGACGGCCTGCTGCGCCTGCTGGTGTCCGACGAGGTCGGCCCGGTCAACATCGGCAACCCCGAGGAGCACACCATCCTCGAGCTCGCCGAGATGATCCAGGACGTGGTCGGCCGGCACCCGGGCGTCAAGCTCCACCCGCGGCCGGTCGACGACCCGACGGTGCGCTGCCCCGACATCACCCTGGCACGCCGGGTGCTCGACTGGGAGCCCAAGACCCCGCTGGCCGACGGGCTCGCACGCACCCTGCCCTGGTTCGTCGAGCGACTCGGCCGCCGGCCCGGATGAGCCCCCTGGCTCAGTCGCGCCCCAACACCACGACGGCGCAGTCGTCGGTCGTGTCACCCGCCGTGAACTGCTGCACGCCGGTCCACACGGCGTCCGCGATCTGCTGCGCCGTGCCACCTCCAGCGTCCGACAGCAGGCCGACCAGGCCGGCGAGCCCCAGCAACGGTCCGCTCCCACCCTCACGTGCCTCCGTGACGCCGTCGGTGTAGAGCACGACCCGGTCCCCCGGCTCCAGGCGGGTCTCGTGTGGTCCGAACGTGGCCTGGTCGTCGACGCCGAGCGGCAGGTCCGCCGGCACGTCGACCACCTCGACCGCGTCGCCGCGCACCACGATCGGCGGCGGGTGCCCGGCCAGGACGAACTCGACGTCGGAGGTCGTGGGGTCGATGCGCAGGTAGGCCAGGGTGACGAAGCTCTCCGAGGGCGACTGCCCGACGACGATCGCGTTGAGCATCTGGGCCATGACGTGGGGCGCGGCCCCGGGCAGAGCGAGCGCCCGCAGCGAGTGGACGGCCATCGCGGCACGGCTGGCCGCCTGCATCCCCTTGCCGGACACGTCCCCCACGGCCACACCGAGCTGACCCCTGTCGGTGCAGAACCAGTCGTACAGGTCGCCGCCGATCGGGACGTTCGCGGTCGCCGAGCGGTACATGTGGCCGACGGTGTAGCCGTCCGGCAGGACGACGTCCGCGGGCCGCAGCTCGTCGACCATCGCGTCGACGATCCGCTGATTGTCGCGCAGCAGCGCGGCCTGGCGCAACGCCGACGAGTACGCGCGCCCCAGCGATGCGAGCAGGCGCGCGAACCTGTCGTCGATCGGTCGACTGGCCAATACGCCGAGCATCTCGGTCGCGGGCTCGGGCAGTGCCATGATGTACAGCGTCTGGTCGAGGCCCTGCACGGGCGCGTGGCTGACGGCGAGGCGTTCACGCGAGTCCGACACCGACCGCGCCATACGGTCGGCAGCCGATCCCGCAGGCCAGGCCGCGAAGAGCTCTGTCAGCTCGCTGCTCAACCCGACGTTGTGCAACAGGGTGAGGCCGTCGTCGAGCTGGGTCCACAGGATCGCGGCATCCAAGCCCAGGTCATCGACGAGCCCGGACAGCAGGCGCTTGCGCATTGCGCGGGGCTCGACAGCGTCGACCGTGTCGGCGATGAGCTCGACGGCGGCGATCAGCAGCTCGTCGGGCGTGGTGGCGCTGCTGACTGGTGCGGTGGCGTCGTGCGCGTCACGGTCGCGGGGCCGGGCCCCGCCGCTCTCGATCGACGCGATGATGCGGCCTCCTCGGACATCTTCGACTGCGCCGGTGGCACCGGATCTGTGGCCGCCCGCCGCCCTCGACAGGGCATGTCGACGTGTGCCTGCCGCGACACCATGGACCACGCGGCGCCACCGCCTGCACATGGTAGCCCAGCCCCCACACCCGCGGAAGCCCGATCCCTGTCAAGCCGTGGTCCTCCGGATCTCCGACCCCTCCTCGTCGGCTTGGGTCACATCGCACACAGCACGAACGGGCGGCCATGAGCCGCCCGTTCGGATGGACCTCGTGCCGGGTGGGCTAGAAGCCCATGCCTCCCATGCCGGCGTCCATGTCGTGGCCGTGACCGCCGCCCGCGTCCTCCTTGGGCTCGGGCTTGTCGGCGATGATGGTCTCCGTAGTCAGCAGCAGACTGGCGATGCTCGCGGCGTTCTGCAGCGCCGACCGGGTGACCTTGGCCGGGTCCGGCACACCGAACCGCATCATGTCGCCGTACTCGCCGGTCATGGCGTCCAGACCCTCACCTGGGTTCAGGCCGCGGACCTTCTCCACCACGACACTGCCTTCGTAGCCGGCGTTCGCGGCGATCCAGTACAGCGGCGACGACAGCGACTTGCGCACGATCTCGGCGCCCGTCTTCTGGTCGCCCTCGAGGTCGAGCTTCTCCAGCGCGGTGCCGGCCTGCAGCAGGGACACGCCACCACCGGCGACGATGCCCTCCTCGACCGCGGCCCGCGTCGCGGACAGCGCGTCCTCGATGCGGTGCTTCTTCTCCTTGAGCTCGACCTCGGTCGCAGCTCCGACCTTGACGACAGCGACGCCGCCGGACAGCTTGGCCAGCCGCTCCTGCAGCTTCTCGCGGTCCCAGTCCGAGTCGGTGTTCTCGATCTCGGTCTTGATCTGACGGATCCGACCCTGGATGTCGTCGTCGGAGCCAGCACCTTCGACGATCGTCGTGTTGTCCTTGGTGATCGTGACCTTGCGGGCCCGACCCAGCAGGTCCAGCGCCACGTTCTCCAGCTTGAGCCCGACGTCCTCGGAGATGACCTGGCCACCGGTCAGGATCGCGATGTCCTGCAGCATGGCCTTGCGGCGGTCACCGAACCCGGGCGCCTTGACGGCCGCAGACTGGAACGTGCCGCGGATCTTGTTGACGACCAGGGTCGCCAGGGCCTCGCCCTCGACGTCCTCAGCCACGATGATGAGCGGCTTGCCGCCCTGCATGACCTTCTCGAGCACCGGCAGCAGGTCGTGGACCGCGCTGATCTTCTGGTTGGCGATCAGCACGTACGGCTCGTCGAAGACCGCCTCCATGCGCTCGGTGTCGGTCACCATGTACGGGGAGATGTAGCCCTTGTCGAACTGCATGCCCTCGACGAAGTCGAGCTCCAGTCCGAAGGTCTGGCTCTCCTCGACGGTGATGACGCCGTCCTTGCCGACCTTGTCCATCGCCTCGGCGATGACCTTGCCGATGTCGGCGTCGTTGTTGGCCGAGATCGACGCGACGTGCGCGATCTCGTCCTGGGTCTCGATGTCCCGCGAGCTCTGCGCGATCGCCTCGACGACGCGCTCGACCGCGTGGTCGATGCCACGCTTGAGCTGCATCGGGTTGGCGCCCGCGGCCACGTTGCGCAGGCCCTCGTGGACCATCGCCTGGGCCAGGACCGTCGCCGTGGTCGTGCCGTCACCGGCGACGTCGTTGGTCTTGGTCGCAACTTCCTTGACCAGCTGAGCGCCCATGTTCTCGAAGCCATCCTCGAGCTCGATCTCGCGAGCGACGCTGACGCCGTCCTTGGTGATCGTGGGGGCACCGAACTTCTTGTCGAGGACCACGTTGCGGCCCTTCGGGCCGAGGGTGACGCGGACGGCGTCGGCGAGCTTGTTCATGCCCGCTTCCAGTGCTCGACGTGCTTCGGTGTCGAACGCGATCATCTTGGCCATCGGTTGCTGTGCCTCCTGGTGCAGGCGGGGAGAACGTGAGTTAGCAGTCTCGGACAGAGACTGCTAACAGCCAAGCACCTCAGATCAGCACTCGCAACCCCGGACTGCTAGGCACCTTGCCGGCTCGTCGGCTCCTTCGTCGCTGTCCTCGCCGGCCCGTTGCACGGAGCGTGTGCACGTCCGCCTGGTGACCGCTCCGCTGGCGCTCCGCTCGGACCGGAACCCACGCCCTTCCGGTCGTCACCGACCGATCCGGTCAGCCGCCGGCGACGGCGGGGATGATGGCGACGGTCTCGCCGTCGGGGACCTTGGTGTCGAGGCCGTCGAGGAAGCGGACGTCGTCGTCGGCGACGAAGACGTTGACGAACTTCCGCAGGTTCCCCTCGTC
>DATHVN010000127.1 GCA_035461305.1 Euzebyales bacterium
GATGTCCCCGGCTGTCGACGACGCCCTGCTGCGCGTCGCGCAGGAGGCGCTGACCAACGTCGGCCGCCACGCAGGGGCATCCCAGGTCGACCTGACCCTGTCCTACCTGGACGACCTGGTGCTGCTCGACGTCCAGGACGACGGTGTCGGATTCGACGTCTCCACAGCGGACGGCGACGGCGACGTCACGCACGGCGGCTACGGTCTGACGTCCATGCGGGAACGCCTCACGCTGGTCGGGGGTGTGCTGGTGGTCGAGAGCACACCCGCTGAGGGCACGACCGTGGCGGCCCGGGTGCCGCGCGCAGCAGCCACGCCCCCGGTCGCGCCGGAGGAACCGACATGACCCCCGATCAGCCGATCCGTGTCGTGGTCGTCGACGACCATCCCGTCGTCCGCGACGGCCTCGTCGGCATGCTTTCAGGCCAGCCCGACATCACCGTCGTCGCGCAGGCCGCCGACGGGCGGGACGCGCTGCTCCAGGTCCAGCGGCACGATCCCGACGTCCTGCTCATGGACCTGCCGATGCCGGACATGGACGGCGTCGAGGCGATCAGCGAGCTCCGGCGCCGCGGGCACCGTGCGCGCGTCCTCGTGCTCACGACCTACGATCGCGACGAGGACATCGTCCCGGCCATCGAGGCCGGCGCGACCGGCTACCTGCTCAAGGACACCCCGCGCGTCGACCTGTTCCGCGCGCTCCGGGCGACGAGCCGGGGCGAGTCCACGCTCACGCCGTCGGTCGCGTCACGGCTCATGGGTCGCATGCGCGAATCGCCAGAGACCCTCAGCGCGCGCGAGATCGAGGTGCTCAAGCTCGTGGCGAGGGGCCGGACCGACCGGCAGATCGGCCGCGCGATCCACGTGAGCGAGGCGACGGTCAAGACCCATCTGCTGCGCGCCTACGACAAGCTCGGTGTCAGCGACCGCACCGCCGCGGTCGTGACCGCCCTCGAGCGGGGCCTGCTCGAGCTCGACCGCCCCGACGCGTGACGGTCGCGGCGCGGCTGGACGCCCGGGCGGGACCGGACGTCCGGCACATCGGTTAAGGTGCACTGCGGACGCCGGACGACGACCGCCGCCGACGGACTCGATCGGGGGACGCCGATGTGGAGAGCCGTGACCTGGCCGGTGCGCTCGCGCCCGGTCCGCCGGATGCTGCTCCTGCGGCTCGGCATGGAGGTCCGCCGCCGGCTGCGCTCCAGCGGCGCGGTGCTGTGGTCCGACCAGCAGGAGGACGACCGCTGCTCCCGGTGGCCGTGGGTGCTCGCGCTGACGGTCGCCGGGCTCGCCGCCGGGCTGCTCCACCGTCGGAGCCGGCAGCGCAGGTCGGCCTCCGACGGTCCGCCGCCGTCGGCGGCTCCGGTCCCGGACGCGCGGACCGTCGACCCGGCGCCGGCGCCCGCCACTACGACGCCGCAGCTCGGCGTCGCGGATGTGTCGAAGGCGCCCGAGCAGCCTGACCTGGCCGCGGGGGAGGCTGTGATCGGTCGGAGTCTGGCGGTCGACGACCTCAAGGTCGTGGAGGGCATCGGCCCCAAGATCGAGCAGCTGCTCAACGACAGCGGTGTGCACACGTGGCACGACCTGTCCACCGCCGATGTCGACCGGCTTCGCGACATCCTCCAGGAGGCGGGCGCGCGCTACCGCATCCACGACCCCAGCACCTGGCCGCAGCAGGCGGCGCTGCTGGCGCGCGGCGACTGGAAGGCCTTCACCGCCCTCAACAACGGCGAACCGGACATCTGATGCGCTGACGCCGTCCGTGATCGCGGACGACAGCTCGCTGACGACACGAGATCCGCACACCGACATGGGTGCCGTGGCCCCGCCCATGCACCTGCAGTGCCAGGGGCGACACCGACGCCGTCCGTGGTCTACCCATGGGTCGCGTCCGCCGGCAGGTGCATCGTCGCCGCGGTCCCACCGCCGTCGGCGGCTACCGCCTCGACGCGGCCGGTGTGCGCCTCAACGACCTGGGAGACGTTCGACAGGCCGAGGCCCGAACCCGGCGCGTCGCGGGCGTCGGGCCCCGGTAGAAGCGCTCGAAGACGTGGGGCAGGTGCTCGTCGGGGATGCCGGGACCGTGGTCGCGCACCGTCACGATCGCCTGACCGTGCCCGTCACGCCCCACGCGCACCTCGATCGGCGCTCCGCGCCCGTACTTGACGGCGTTGTCCAACAGGTTCGCCACGGCCCGCTCGAGCCGGTCGGCCTCGCGTGGACCGTCACGGGCGTCGTCACGAGGTCGATGCGCTGATCGGGACCCGCGAACGCCCGTGCCCGGTCGACGGCCGTGGCCACCAGGTCGTCGAGCTGCACCTGCACCGTCGCGACGGCGGGCTGGGCCCCACGCGCCAGCTCCACGAGCGCTCCCACCAGCCGGCTGAACTCGTCGAGCTGGATCGTCAGATCGGCCAGGAGCTGCCGGCGGTCCGCGGGTGACAGGGGCGTGGGACCCGCGTCCTGCGCCGGCGCCGCGTCCATCGTCAGCACCTCGATGTTGGTGCGCAGGCTCGTCAGCGGCGTCCGCTGCACGAACCCGCCCGGACCACCGAGTGCTCCGGCGCGGGCGCCGGCAAGCGAGCGGACGATGCGCCCAGGACGGCCGGATGTCAGATCCTCGGCGATGCCCGCCAGCGACCGGTCGACCTCACCGCGCAGCGTGCGCGCCGCGTACAGTCCGCCTGCGGCGATCAGGAACGCCAGCGCAACCGCTGCCGCTGCGGTGACCGCGATGCGCGCCCGCAGCGTCACGTCGCCCGGACCGGTCGCCGCGGCGGACCTCGCGCGCGACCGGATCCATCCGCAGGTCCTGGAAGGTCACCGTGTCGGTGACGTCGTCGTCGGTGGTGCGGCGCAGCAGGGCACGGAGCCGTGCGAGCAGCTCCTGAAGCGCGAACGGCTTGACGAGGTAGTCGTCGGCGCCCGCGTCGAGGCCCGCGACCCGGTCCTCGACCGCGTCCCGGGCCGTCAGCATCAGGATCGGCAGGTCGCAGCCGTCGCGCCGCAGGCGGCGCGCGACCGCCAGGCCGTCGGGCCCCGGCAGTGCGACGTCAAGCACCATCGCGTAGGGCGTTCGTCGACCACGGCATGCAGGGCGTCGAGGCCGTCGGTCGCCACCGCGACCTCGTGGCCAGACAGCCGCAGGGCACGGTCGAGTGACGCGCGCACCGCGCGCTCGTCGTCGACCACCAGCACCTTCACGTCGCTCGTCGCGTCGTCGCCATCCATCCGACAGCGGCCGGCCGCCGCACGGCGCGTTCGGCGTGCGGCGGCCGAACCGACCTCGACTATGCCCGATCGGCAGCCGGACTGTCCCCAGGCGCGGCGCCGAACGGTCCACCGTCGAACTCGAACCAGCCGCCCGGACCGTGGTGACCGAAGCCACGGAAACCGTGCCCGCGCTCCCCACCGAGCACACCAGCCTCGGCGGCGTCGAGGATCGCATCGGCCTGCGCCTGCGTGAGCCGGCCGTCGGCGACCGCCTCGTCCAGCCGCTCCTCGAGCATGGCGCGATGTTCATCCCGTCGCTCCTGGGACAACCGCTCCCGAACGGCGGTCAACGCCTCGTCGACCCGATCGACCGGCAGGTCGAGCTCCTCGGCGAGCGCCTCCGCTAACGCCCCACGAGCGTCGGCGAACCCACCCGCCGCGTGTGTCCCCCTCGGTCGACGACGCGCTCGGTGCGTCGCCCTCCGAGGCGTTCTGCGCGAGCGCCGGCACTGCGATCGCTGCCGGGGTCAGCGCGACCACGGCGAGCAGCAACAATCCGCGTGCGCGATCGTCGGAACAGATCCATCGTGATGTCCTTTCGTCGTGTGCGGCGCCGCCATGGTCGATCGGCGTCGTGGGCCTCGGCCGGACCGGCGCACAGCCAGAAGTGTCGGGCCACGACGTTGGACGGCGCTGAGAGGGGACTGAAAACCAGCTGAGAACGCCCGCACGTCTGTCGGACGGACGGACGGCGCGGCGCCGGCACGTTGCGGTTTCCGGCACGGCTGGCACACTGCGGCCAAGGCAGGAGGTGCCATGTGAGCTGGGCCGCCTGGGTCGTGGTCGGCGTGATCGCCCTCGCGCTGCTGGACCGGCTCGCGCTGCTTGCCGAGGCCGCGGCTGGATCTACTGGCGCCGCCGCACGCCGGCGCGCAGCACCGCCGGCATGGCGCTGCAGAACTTGCAGGCGATCTTCGAACCGCAGATCCACCACGTCGTCGAGGAGCGCTCGCAGATCGGCGCCGACCAGCCGGGCGACGACGAGCCGCCCGACCCGGCCTGACGCCGGCAGGCCGTCCGCACGACCGGTCGAGCGACATGCTCGGTCACCGAGAGACACGCTCGAACGTGTCCCTTGCCTCCCGCGTGCCCCTCGACCGGATCGCGCCGGCCCGCGGTCATGTCAGGCAGACAGCGTTCTTGCCGCGCTTGTCTCCCGAGAAGAGGCGTCCGAACGCCATGGGCACGTGCTCGAAGCCGTCGACCATGTCGACATGATGGGTGATGACGCCCTCCTGGGCCCAGCGGTTGAGGTCGGCGATGGCCTCCGGGTAGCGCTCGGCGTAGTCGAAGACCAGGAAACCCTCCATGCGGGCGCGGCGCACGATGAGCTGGGTGTAGTTGCGGGGACCACGCGGCGGTGCGCCGTCGTACTGCGAGATCGCACCGCAGACCACGATGCGGGCATGCCGCGCGAGGTTGGCCAGGGCCGCCTCGAGCACGTCACCGCCGACGTTGTCGAAGAAGACGTCGACGCCGTCCGGGCACAGCTGCCTGAGCCGTGACGAGATCCGCTCCGCGCGGTAGTTGATGCACGCGTCGAAGCCGTGGTCGTCGACGACCGCCCGGCACTTGGCGGCGCTACCCGCCGTACCGATCACGCGGCACCCGCGGTGTCGTGCGATCTGGCCCGCGACCGAACCGGTCGCGCCGGCCGCGCCGCTGACCAGCACGGTCTCGCCCTCGACCGGACGACCGACCTCCAGCATGCCGAAGTAGGCGGCCAGGCCCGTCGGCCCGAACAGGCCGACGGCATCCACCGGATCGGTGCCCGCCGGCAGCACCTGCATGCTGCGCCGGTCGTCGTCGGCCAGCGCCCACTCCTGCCAGCCGGTCATCCCGCTGACCAGGTCACCCTCGGCGTAGCGGTCCGAGCGCGAGGCAACGACCGTGCCGACGCCGAGGCCGCGGACCACTCCGCCCTCGGGGATCCTCGGCAAGTACGTGTCGCGCTCCATCCACCCGCGGATGGTCGGGTCCATCGACAGGTGGCTGACGCGCACGAGCGCCTGGCCGTCTGCCGGCTCAGGCACGGGCTCCTCAGCGAGCACCACGTCGTCGGGCGTGAACGCCCCGTCGGGTCGCCGCGCGAGCCGCCACTGCCTGTTGCTCCGCTCGTCAGCCATGGACGCCCTCCCGTTCCGGGCCAAGGGTGCCCACGTGGCGCCCGTCCGACCCGTGTCACGCCCACCACGGTCGCCGCGGCCGCATCAGCACCAACCGTTGCACCGGTCGGCGGTCGGCGCTGGGATGCGACCGGCGCACATCCGCCGGCCGACCGGTCGTGGACCGCCGACGGCGGCGGCGTGGACCTCACCGGCGACCTGCGGCCGTCCGACGGCGCCGGACCGCATCCCCTGTGTCGTGCTGGTCCACGGCAGCGGCGCGCTCGACCGCGACGACAGCGTGCCGGAGCATGCTGCTCGACGATCCGCAGCTCGTGGCGCAGCCGGCGTCCAGCCGCCGGTGGCGGCCGGCCGGTACCTGATGCGGGTCTCGGCCGGCTCGCGGGATCACGCCTCGTGGTCGTGCTCGAAGGCCTCCCGCAGACGCTGCTCGTCCTCGGCCGACAGGTTCGTCGTCAGGATCTCGAAGTCGAACTGCTTCAGGCCGTCGCGTACCCGGTCCAGCACGGCGTCACTGGTCAGCAGGAACAGCGCCGACGTGCCGGGCGTGA
Organism: Euzebyales bacterium; assembly: GCA_035461305.1. NCBI lineage: Bacteria > Bacillati > Actinomycetota > Nitriliruptoria > Euzebyales > Euzebyales bacterium. Next base: position 5,954 of record DATHVN010000127.1, read on the forward strand.
TCTGGTCGCGGACCTGGTTGATGAAGTCGTCGTCGATGCCGACGTCGGCCAGGCTCCCGCTCCACGCGCCCACCGCCGCGCCGACGGCCGCACCGAGGAGCGGCACGAAGAACAGGATGCCGAACAGCAACCCCCAGAACGCGCCGCTCCAGGCGCCGACACCGACCATGCTGCTCAGCTGCTCGGTCTTGGGCTTCTTCTTGTCGGCAGGCCAGTTGACCATGGCTGCGTCGTGCACCTTGATAAGTGCCTGGCTCTGCATGCCTTCGATCGCGTTGAGCACCTGGCGGGCACCCTCGGCGGTCGGGAACTTCAGTACGGTCAACGTGGCCACGATGAGCCCCTCCCGTTCAGCAGCGACCGCGGTGACGGGAAGGCCCCGCCACTGCGCTTCCATGTCCTGCGGTCATACCCCCTGTGCCAGCGATCCCATACGCGATCAGTCCGCCGGCGACGCCCACGTCGCCGGGACGTCGGCACCTCCCTCGCGCGTCCAGCGCCGCGCCCCCTGGTAGCGCAGCGCGTGGGAGCTGATCCTTCCGGCCACCAGCCCTTCCCCGAGGCGGAACGCCGCCGCCTGGTGCAGCAGGGTCGGCGGCACGAAGCCGAAGGCGTTCGCCAGATGGTCGATGTCCACTGTGGAGTTCATCCGCAGCAGGATCAGGTTGTCGCACTGGGCGAGCACATTGGCGTGGATCTTCTGCGGCTGCTGGGTCGACAGCAGCAGGTACAGCCCGTACTTGCGGCCTTCCGCTGCGATGCGGATCACGTGCTCGGTGCCAATCGCCTGGATCGGGTCGGCCGGCGCCTGCGGACACACGTTGTGGGCCTCGTCGATCACGATCAGACGGGGTACACGCTCATGACGGTTGCGCCACAGCCACTCCAGCGTCGCGGCCGACCGGACCGCGCGGTCCTGCGCCGAGTCGCTCCTGCCGAGGTCGATGACGGCGACGCGGAAGTCGGGTGGCAGCACCTCGAGCACCGTGGCGTCGTGCTCATCTGCCCAGACGGGCCAGTCCGGCGCCCCGACGTTGCGGATGCGCGTGGCGAGGCGGCGCATGCGGGGGTCGTTGGAGCGCTCGGCGCGGGCCAGCAGCGGCGCCAGCCGCCGGCCGGCCTCACCCGCCTCGTCACGCAGTGCCCGGTACGCGGCGAAGTCGTCCTGATCGCGGAGCGGGTCCAGTCCGAGCACGATTGCCTGCTGGTCGAGCGTCAGCTGGCCGAACAGGACCTTGAACGGCGTCGCGCCGTCTCCCGGGCCCAGGACGGCGACGCGGGAGCGCAGCTGCTCCCAGTGCCGCGCCACGCGGTCGTACGCCTCCCCCTCGGCACCGGACTGCTCCGGCGGCAGCAGATCGCCGAGCCCGACGTAGTCGGAGTTCGGGTCCAGGATCAGCATCTGGATCGTGGTGTGCAGCAGCAGGCGCTCGAGCAGCACGCCGAGACCGTAGGTCTTGCCCGACCCCGACTGCCCGCACAGGAACGTGTGGCGGCTGAAGCCCTTGGCGGCCAGCAGGGGCAGCACCTCGCCGGTCCCGAAGGACGCCGAGCCGGTGTCGAGGCCCGTCGCACCGCCCAGGCTCCAGGAGATGAAGTCGTCCACGAGCTGGCCGGGAGCCTCCTCGATCGCGGCGAGATCGAAGGTTGCATGCCGGTCGACCCGGCCGAACGCGCCGTCGGTCACGCTGGCGAGCAGCAGGCCGCTGCCCGCGGCGAGCCGGATGTTGACCGTGACCGCAGCATCGCCGAGCGGCGTCGCCGCGCCGAGCACGGACGCGAGGTCGACCGCTACCTGCGGCCCGGGCCGGGTGGCGATCTGCTGGTCCACGACCTGTCCGAGGTACCTCCGGCCGTCCCGTGCCGCCAGGATGACGTAGCCGCCGACCGGAAGCGGGCGCGACAACGCGACCTCGTACGCGAACGTGTGGCCGTCAACGCCCCAGGCGCCCTGCTCGAAGCCGACGTCGCTGCGCAGCCTGTCACGCAACTGGGCGATCCGCTCACGAAGCACTTCGATGCTCTCCGTGGTCGTGTCGACGTCGGTCACCGCGCCTCCGTTCGTTCGTCGGCAGGCAACGCCCGCCGCTGCGGCGAACCAAGCCTCTCAGACGGTCATGTCGGGCGCCAGGGCCTTTTGGCTGATCCGGTAGCGCAGCACGAGGAAAGGGATCCCGAACAGCCAGAATGCGTGCGTCGCCGCGACCCGCCCGTCGACGACGAAGACGTCCAGCTCCTCGCCGAAGCCGTCGACGGCGAGTGCCGTCAGCTGGCGGGTATCCGGGTCTGTGTACGTCAGGTAGTGCCCCGGGTGGGCCAGATCGCTGTGACTGGACAGGGTCAACCCGCCGTCGTCGCGGGAGCGTGGGAGCAGCGTGGCCGTGAAGCTGCCGTGTGGCACGGGGAACCCGACGCTGACATAGCCCCGGACCGCGTCCCGATAGGTCGTGTAGATGCCGACGTAGATCGGCTCGTCGGTATCGGCGAACGAGCGGATCCAACCGCGGACGTCGACGACGCCGTCACGGTCGACGTCGATGGTGTCGATCCGGCTGTGCACGCCCCGGAGCGTATCCCGCTGGTTCATCGGCAGGTTCGCCTGGCCGAGCCGCCGCGCGACCAGCGACCGGTACAGCAGGTAGCCGGGACGAACCCACAGTCGCCACTCCGGCACGATGTCTAGCGCGAAGCGCGTGGTGTGCTCGTAGAACTCCCGCACCCGTGGATCGACCATGTCGGGATCGAAGTCGGGCCCTCGCAGATCGTCCAGCGATGCGACGATGCCGATGTCGGCGGCGTCCCGTACGTAGCGGCCGCCCAGCGCTCCTGCGAGCGCGGCGACGTGGTCGACGCCGATGTAGCGGTCAGGCGTCCCCAAGGGCACAACGAACGGTAGGTCGTCGGCGTCGACCTCCTCGGCGAGCAGCGACACCTGGGCGTCGCTGAACACGGCGGCCGACAGGCCCCGGTAGGCGACCATCGTCGTCGCCGCGACCGCGGCCCCGTCGCGGACACCGACGGCACGTAGGGCCCGACCGCAGACGGCACCGACCATCGGCCCCGCGACGACCTTCTGCGGACGCAGGCCCAACGTCCCGGCAACGGCTCCGGTCATGGCGCCGACGCCCACGGGTCCGAGCCCACCCACACGCCCGAGGACGCTGCCGAGCGGGGCCGCGAGGGCACCGCTGGTCAGCACGCGGCTCCACAGCGCCGGGATCTCGCCCGGGAGCTGCGTTGCGCGGGCGACGGCGGCGCCGGTCGCGAGGCCCACGGCGCCGACGGCGGCGGCTGCCGCGCGGCGCGCCGGGCCACGACCGGCGGCGAGCGACGATCCGGCGAGCGCGCCGATCGCGCCGGCGGTCACGAGCCCGCCGATGTCGACCGGACGCTGTCGAGCCACGCGCAGAAGATACCTCGGCGGCGGGGGTGCCCGCGCGTCGACCGCCACGTCCGCGCCTATGGTTGCCCTTGACCGTTCGCGACCGAGGAGCCCCACACCCGATGCGCCTGTCAGTGATGATCGAGCCCCAGGAGGGGATGACCTACGACGAGATCCTCGCCGTCGCCCAGCGGGCGGAGGCGGTCGGCCTGGCGGGCTTCTACCGCAGCGACCACTACTCCCCCATCGGGGCACCGGCGGGAGCCCCGACGACCGACGCGTGGGCGACGCTGGCCGGGCTCGCGCGCGAGACCAGTGACATCACACTCGGGACGATGGTGACGCCCGCGACGTTCCGTCCGATCGGCAACCTGGCGAAGGTCGTTGCGACCGTCGCCGAGATGGCCGGCGCGCTCGACGGTGAACCGCGGATCCACCTGGGCATGGGCACCGGCTGGCACGAGACCGAGCACCGTCAGCACGGCTTTCCGTTCGAGGACATCGCGACGCGGTTCCGCCGGCTCGACGAGCACCTGCAGGTGCTGCACGGGCTGTGGGACCCCGAGCGCGATCCGTTCAGCTTCGACGGCGAGTTCGTGACGATCGACGAGGCCCGGTACGCGCCCGTGCCCACGCCGCGGCCGCGGATCGTCGTCGGCGGCAGTGGCCGGCGCAAGACCCCGACGCTGGCCGCGCGCTACGCCGACGAGCTCAACACCATCTACCGGTCTCCCGAGGACTGCCGGGGGATGCGCCAGGCCATGGACGAGGCGTGCGGCCGGGAGGACCGCGACCCCGCAACGCTGCCGTTGACGCTGATGACCGGCTGCGTCATCGGTGCCGACGAGACGGCCTTCCGGGCCCGGGCCCGACGGGTCCACGCCGCGGTCGGCTCCGGAGACGTCGACACGTGGCTCGACGAGCTCCGCGGCACATGGGTCCTGGGCGGACCCGAGGAGGCCGCCGATCACATCGGCCGGCTCGCCGACGCAGGAGTCACCGGCGTGCTGCTGCAGCACCAGGCTCCCGGCGACCTCGACATGCTCGACGAGGTGATGGCCGAGATCGCCCCCCGCCTGTAGCACCGCACGAAGCATGGCTGCGAGCGCGCACACCCGTGGGCCCCACAGCCACACCCGACCCACCGTGGCCGACGGCGCGCACGCCCGCGGCCGCACGGGCACGGGCCGCTCGGCGTGGGCCCACAGCACGCATACTGCCCGCTGACGGCCGCGAGCACGACGCTCAGGCGTGCGCGGACAGGCCGAGCACCTTGTCGGCGCGCACGCCCCCGAGGTGGCGGACGAAGATGCGCTGGTAAAAGGTCTCCTCGGCCGAGCGCGGCGGCGGCAGCCCGTCGTGGCGCCCGCCACCGTCGGGGGCGTCGTCCAGGCGCGCGGAGATCGCCGCGCCCAGCGCGTCGGCCGCGCCGCTGCCGTCGCCGAACTGCGCCTTGCGCCGCCACAGGATCTCGTCGGGCAGCCATCCGGCGAAGGCCTCGCGCAGCAGGCGCTTCTCCTGCCCGTGCTCCCCCGGCAGCTTCCATGTGACCGGCACGCGCGCCGCGACCGCGATGACGTCGAGGTCGAGGAACGGGACCCGTGCCTCCAGGCCATGGGCCATCGACGTCCGGTCCGCACGCTGCAGGTTGAGCTGGTGCAGGCCCTTCACGCTGCGCAGCAGCTCGGCCTCCAGGTCGTCGGGCTGCACCTCGCGCAGGTAGTCGTACCCGGCGAACAGCTCGTCGGCGCCCTCGCCGGTGAGCACGACCTTGACGTGGCGCGCGGCCAACTCGGCGACCAGGTAATTGGGCACGGCGCTGCGCACCAGAGCAGGATCGAAGTGCTCGATGACCCGCACCGCGTCGTCAAGCGCCTCGTAGGCCTCCTCGGCGGTGTAGATGCGCTCGTGGTGCTCGAGGTCGAGCGCCTCGGCGACCCTCCGCGCGGCCAGCAGGTCGGGGCTGCCCTCGACGCCGACCGCGAATGACGGCAGCTGCAGGCCGCGTTCCGCCGTGTCCCGCGCCGCGATCGCCGCGACGATGCTGGAGTCCAGCCCGCCCGACAGCAGCACGCCGACCTCCACGTCGGCCATCATCCGCGCGTGCACGGCGGCGACCACGGCGCTGCTGATCGCTTCGCGTGCGTCGTCCTCGGTGGCGAACGGCCGGCCGGTCGCCGACAGGTCCGCGAACGGGTGCAGGCCCTGGTCGCGGCTCCACCAGTGACCGGGTGGGAAGGTCTCGATACGTGGCCGCGCCTCCTCGGGGAAGGCGCGCAGTTCCGACGCGAACATCGTCTGGTCGCCGCTGCGGACCCAGTACAACGGCTTGATGCCCAGCGGGTCACGGGCGGCCATCAGGGTGCCGTCCTCACCGGCGACTGCGAAGGCGAACATGCCGCGCAGCCTCTCGAGCGCCGAGGGTCCCCAGGCGATGACGGCCTGCAGCGCCGTCTCGTTGTCCGATGCGGTCGTGAACCGCTGAGGGCCGAGCTCGGCGCGCAGCGCGTCGTGGTTGTAGATCTCGCCATTGCCGACCAGCACGTAACCGCGGTCGTCGATCAGCGGCTGGGTGCCACCGTCGACGTCGACGATCGCCAGCCTGCGGTGGCCGAGCCAGGTCTCGCCCACCCGCCGGCTGCCGGCTCCGTCGGGGCCGCGGTGGCTGATGCGGTCGAGCATCTGGTCCTGCCGGCCGTCGTCGGCGACCTCGTGGGTTACCACGATCCCGCACACGTCGCGCTTCGTCCCTCACGAGGGGTCGTTGGTCACCCCCCAGGGGTAGCACCCCGCACACGGCCGGGCAGCCGCAGGTGCTCAGGCAACCTCCTGGCGCGGCACGACCACCTCGCTGCAGACGAGCTGGATGGCCGCCGCCGTCGGGAGGGCCAGCAGCGCACCGACGACGCCGGGCAGCGCGCCGCCGACCAGGCTGGCGACGATCGTGACCGCCGGGGAGACATCGACGGCTCGCCGCATGACGCGTGGCACGAGCACGAAGTTCTCGAACTGCTGGTACAAGAACGCGATGGTCGCGACGCCGTGCCGGCGGACACGTGAACGCCATCGCACTGGACACCGATGACCCCGACGATCACGACGGTCGGCGCCAGGACCGAGCCGAAGCGGCGTCTGCGCGGTGCTCGACCGCCGCCGACAGCCCGGTGACCAGAAGCCGCGCGACCAGCAGGATCAGGACCACGTCGTGGACCAGTAACACCGTCCACGCCACCACGACGAACAGAACGCCAAGGGCGCCTGGAGCGCGGTCCGGAACGCGACGACGACGAGCAGAGCACCGAAGTGCCTGGAACGCGGTCCGGAACGCGACGACGACGAGCAGAACGCCGAGGGCGCCTGGAACGCGGTCCGGAACGCCGACCGCTGCAGGATGGGCTCACCGGACGCGCTGTTAGGGCTGCGCGCACGTCGCACCGGCTCTTCCAGCCGGCGGATCTCCTGGTCGAGGCGCGGATCGTCGGAATCCATGCGGTGCTCACGCAGCAGCTGCTCCTCGCGCTGCCTCGCGTCACGGTCGTCCAGCGGTGTGTCCGCCACGTGGTCGGTCATGGTGCGCCGCGTCCCGTCCGGCTCTGCCCTCCGGTCGACGGCCGGGTACGGGCAGATGGCAGTGGCAGACGGTTCCCAGCGACGCCGTCCACATGCACCGTGGCACCTGTACGAAGGTCCGTCGGGGCGACGTCCGGCGTCGGGTTTCTCCGTTGTCCGCTGGACGCCGACCGGGCTGGCTTGTCTACTACTGCCATGGTTCGTGCCGGGTCGCGTGTGTCGGACCCGCGGACCGTCATGAGAGCCGTTACTTGACCGACCGGTCAGTCACGCTTACGGTACGCCCACGCTGGTCCCGATGGAACGAGGGAGACTCCGCATGCACGCCAGTCGTCAACGCTGGTTCCTACTGATGGTCGTCCTGCTCATGGTGCTCGCCGGCTGCAGCGGCGCGGACGGCGAGTCAGACACCGCCGGGGGCGGTGATGGCGGAACCGAGGCTGCGGCGGCCGGCAGCGAGGAGGCCGAAGGCGGAGGTGCCGCCGAGGGCGAGCCGATCCGCATCGGGACGCTGACGGCGCTGAGCGGCCCCTTCGCACCGTGGGGCGTCAACGTCACGAACGGGATGCAGATGGCCGCTGCGGACATCAACGACGCGGGTGGTGTCGACGGCCGGCCGCTCGAGCTGGTCGAGCGCGACACGCAGAGCGACCCGCAGGAGGGCGTCACCGCGCTGCGCGGGATGATCGAGCAGGACGGCGTCATCGCGGCCGGCGGCGTGATCTCCAGCGACGTCGGGCTCGCCACGGCACGCATCGCCGAGCAGAACCAGGTCCCGCTGTTCCTCGTCAAGGCCGGCTCCAGTGCGATCCTGACCGCCGACAGCCGCTACACGTTCCGCACGTGCCTGCCAGCCGCCCCGATGACCATGGGCCCGGTCGCCGACTACCTCGAGCAGGAGAACCTGACCCGCGCCGGTGCGATCATCGCCGACTACGAGTGGGGCCGCAGCATCGAGGAGGCGATCGACTCCACGCTCGGCGAGGCGGGCATCGAGACCCAGGTCGAGGTCGCACCGGTGCCCGAGACCGATTTCACGAGCTACCTGCGCTCGCTGCGTGGCTTCGAGCCCGACGTGATCGTGGCCACGGGGCACCCGCCGGGATCAGGTGCGATCACCAGCCAGTCCGCCGAGCTGGGCATCGACACCCTGGTCACCGGACCGTGGACCGTGCTCGCCACGGTCATGGAGGGCGTCGGTGACGCCGCCTTCGACCGCTTCGTCGACTTCGACTGCGCGGACTACTCCGACCCCGAATACCAGGAGCTCGCGGCCCGCTACAACGAGCAGTTCGACGCCTTCATGGAGGACGACGCGGTCGCCGCATACGGCATAGTCACGATGATCGCCGAGGCCGTCGGCGAGGTCGGCGACGACCCGACCGCGGTCGCCGAGTACCTCCACCAGACGACGTTCGACCTGCCCGGCTACCCGTCGGAGCTGAGCTGGACCGAGTGGGGTGAGCTGGCCAACTCGACACCGGTCGTGTCGGTCATCCGTGAGCAGGAGCCACCGGAGGGCGTCAACCCGGACGCGAACTGGTACCCGGAGGTCCTGCTGACCGCGGAGCCGCTCGAGCCGTACCAGCCCGAGTAGCGCAAGAGCTCGTGCCCGGCAGGGGCACGATCAGGAGCGAGGTCCAGGTGGAGGCGTCGCAACGCGGCGGAGGAGCAGGTACCTGGATTGATCTGCGTCCGGCGGAGCCGGTCCACCGCGTGCTTCATGGAACCAGGCTCCGCCATTTGCCCGTGACGACGGCAATGACGCGAGGCACCGCCTGGTCCACCCGAGCCGAGCAGTCCTGCCGCCACGACGTGTAGAGATGGCGATCCTCGAGGTCCGCAGGCTGGGCAAGCGCTTCGGCGGCCTGCCCGCGGTCGATGGCGTGGACCTCGAGGTCGAGCCGGGCGAGGTGTTCGCGGTGATCGGGCCGAACGGCGCGGGCAAGAGCACACTGCTGAAGATCATCAGCGGCATGCTGGCGCCGTCGACCGGCTCCGTGGTGTTCGACGGCGTCGACATCACGGGTCGCAAGCCGCACCGCGTCCGCCATACGGGGATCGCCAAGGTCCTGCAGACGCCGCGGGTCTTCCAGACGATGAGCACCCGTGAGAACGCCGCCCTCGGTGCCATGTTCGGCGGCACCGGAAAGCGCCGCGCCGAGCGGGAGGCGCTGCGCATTGCCGACGAGGTGCTCGACATGCTCGCCCTGCGCGACAAGAGCGACCTGCCTGTCGGCAGCCTCAACCTGCACGAGAAGCGGACGCTCGAGTTGGCACGCGCGCTTGCGGGATGGCCGCGCATCCTGCTCCTCGACGAGGTCATGGCAGGCCTGAACCCCGCGGAGCTCGCGACCTACATCGACGTCGTCCGCCGGGTCCGCAACGAGCTCGACGTCACGGTCGTCTGGGTCGAGCACGTCATGAAGGCGATCGCAGCGCTCGCCGACCGTGTGTTCGTGCTGAACTTCGGGAAGTGCCTGGCGCAGGGCACCGTCGACGAGGTCCTGTCGGACCCGGATGTCATCGAGGCGTACCTGGGACGCGGCGTCGGCGCCGCGTCTCCGGGCGAGCGCACAGAGCCGTCGGGCGGGGACATGCACGATGCTGACGGTTGACGACCTCGCGGCCGGCTACGGCGAGAGCATCGCGGTGTCGGGCGTGAGCTTGCACGTCGACGAGGGCGAGGTCATCGCGGTGATCGGGTCCAACGGCGCGGGCAAGACGACCCTGTTGCGCGCGATCTGTGGCCTGCTGCCGACCAGGTCGGGCACCGTGACCTACGACGGCGACCGCCTCACCGGTGTCCCGGCCCACCGCGTCGCGCGGCGAGGCGTGGCCTACGTGCCGGCGGAGCGCCACCTGTTCGGCGGCATGTCGGTGCGCGAGAACCTCGAGCTCGGCGCCTACCCCGACCGGCCCGACCGGCAGCGCATGGACCTGGTCTTCGAGCTGTTCCCGCGCCTGGCGGACCGCACAGCGCAGCACGCCAGCACCATGAGCGGCGGCGAGCAGCAGATGCTCGCCGTCGGCCGCGCGCTGATGTCCCGGCCGCGCCTGCTGATGCTGGACGAGCCCACGACCGGGCTGGCACCGGTGCTGGCCGAGGAGACCTACGCGTCCCTGAAGGTCCTGCGCGCCGAGGGTCTGACGGTGCTGGTCGCGGAGCAGCAGGTGCCGCTGGCGCTGGACCTCGCCGACCGCGGCTACGTGATCGAGGACGGCGTGATCCAGCTCGAGGGCCCCGCGTCCCAGCTGCAGGGCAACCCCAAGGTCCGTCGCGCCTATCTGGGGATCGCGTAGATGGCGGTCCTGCTGGACGGGATCGCCTACGGCCTGCAGCTCGCGCTGCTCGCGGTCGGGCTGACCATGATCTACGGCCTCGGGGGCGTACTGAACCTGGCGCACGGCCAGTTCGCGGTGGTCACCGGCATCTCCGCCGCCGTCCTGCTCGACCGCGGGCTGGGACTGGCGGCCGCGCTGGTGATCGGCGTCGCCCTGGCCGCCGTCCTCGCGCTCATCACCGACGCCACGATCATGCGCGCCGCGTACCGACTTGCCGGCGAGGCGCGAGTCCTGCTGAGCCTGCTCCTGACGATCGGGCTGGCCTTCGTCCTCGACGGCCTGCTGATCTACAATTACCCGTTCGCCCAGCTCAACGTCCGCGTGCCCGGACCGGCGGTTCCCGTGCTCGGCGTCCCGGTGCGCCGTGGCAGCCTCGCAGCCTCGGCGCTGGCGCTCGTCGCGCTCCTGCTGCTGATCGGCTTCCTGCGCTACACGCGCCAGGGCAAGGCCGTGCGCTCGATCATCGAGGACGAGGAGGGCGCGCGGCTGTGCGGCATCGATCCCGGACGGGTGCGCACCGGCGTGTTCGTCCTGAGCGGCGCGCTGGCCGGGCTGGCCGCCGTCGCCGAGAGCATGAGGTCGTCGATCGGCGCGACCGACGGGACCGAGCTCACGATCCTGGCGCTGATCGTCACCGTCGTCGGCGGCCTCGGCAGCGTCGCCGGCGCCCTGCTGGCCGGGCTGCTGCTGGGGATCATCTACACGCTCAGCCAGGTCTACATCGGCGCGTACGTCACGTTCATCATCCTGCTGTTGGCCGCGATGGTGACGATCCTGATCCGGCCGTCCGGCCTCCTGGGACGTGGTGCCTGATGGCGTCGACCGAGCTGCCCGTCGGCACCTCCGACGCCAGCACCGAGGTCGCGGCAGTGCACCACGTCCCCCTGTGGCGCGCCTACCTGCCGGTGACCGGCGCAGCCGTCGTGCTGGCCGTGATCCCGCTGGTGATCGGCGATTCGCCCTACCTGCTGGGGATCGCTGTCCTCGGGCTGGCCTACGCCGGGTACGGCGTCGGCTTCAACATCATCTTCGGCAACACCAACCAGCTGTTCCTGTGCCTGGGAGCCCTGGCGGGCGTCGGGGCGTACGGCACGGCGATCCTCGGCAACGAGGCCGAGCTTCCGATGCTCGTGGCGATCCCCGCGAGCGTCGGCGTGGCCGCCCTGCTCGGTGCCGCGTTCAGCTGGGTGTCGGTGCGCCGCGAGCTCGACGTGATCTTCGTCGGCATCATCACGCTGACGTTCTCGCTGATGTTCCTCAACCTGCTGCTGGGCCAGCGCGACGTGACCGGTGGCGAGACCGGCATCGTGGTGCTCTACGACGCGGGCATCGTGGGCGCCCGCGGCCTCGGCGCCTACTACGTGTTCCTGGGCGTGCTGGTCGCCTACCTGGCGCTGCACCGCTGGCTGCAGCGATCGCACGTCGGCTGGGCGTTCCGCGCGCTGCGCGACGACGAGCTCGCCGCCGAGCTGTCGGGCATCGACGTCGCCCGCTACAAGGTGCTGGCCGGCATGATCGGCTCCGCGATGATCGGCCTGATCGGCGCGTTGTACGCCAACTACGAGGGCTTCATCAGCCCCACGACCTTCGAGCTCGGCAACGTCGACGTGCCGGTGCTGGTGATGCTCGCCTTCGGCGGCATCGGCACGCTGCTGGCCCCGGTCGTGGGGTCTGCGGTGTTCACGGTCGTCGACGAGGTCCTGCGGCCGTTCTCGCAGCTGCGGATCACCGTGTACGGCGTGATCCTGCTCGCGCTGTTCCTGGGCTTCCGCCGCGGCGTCATCCCGACCGTCGGCGACCTGTTCCGCAGGGTGCTCCGGCGCACCTGAGCCCACGGCACCCCCGGTCACCGACGAACACCCCTCGAAGGTGTCCCTCACACACCGGACGTGTCCCCGGGCACCGACCGTGTGCTTTGAACGCGGGCGGAGCTGTGGACGCGCGACCACGTCGACCTCCGTTCGAGGCACGATGCCCTCCATGCACGACCTCCTCTCGCCACTGGCCGTCGCGCGGCAGCCGTTCACGGTTGCCGACGCGGCGACGCTCGGTGTCGACCGCCACGTCCCCGTCGGTCTGGCGCGTGCGGGCACGCTCGCACGGTCGACCGGGGCGCGTACGTGCTGAGTGCGCTCTGGCGCGACGCCACGGCCGAGCAGCACCACACCCTGTCGCTGCCGCGCCGTGCTGCGCCGTTACGGCACGGTGGCGCTGAGCCACATGTCGGCGGTCGTCGCGCACGGGCTGCCGGTGCACGCGATGGATTCGACGAAGTGCACGTGACCCGCACGAAGGGGCGGACCGGTCGGGTCGCACCGCAACCGATCGTGCAGGTGCACCCGGCGCTGCCCGGCGCGGCGTTCTCCGAGGCCGACGGATCGCCGACGTGCACGGGGCCGCTGGCCGTGCTCCAGGTCGCCGACTGGCACGGGATCGAGGCCGGCATGGTCGCGGCGGAGGGCGGGCTGCACGGTGGCGAGTTCACCACTCAGGCGTTGCGGGATGCCCGCGAACTGGTCCGGCTCGGTCGCGGTCCCGCGCACGCCGATCTGGTCGCACGCCTCGCCCGTGACGCCAGCGAGTCACCCGGCGAGACGTTGACCCGCCTCTTGCTGCAGCCGCCCGGGTTACCCGAGTCGCGGCAGCAGGCGAAGATCGGCCTGCACGGCGGCGGCCTGGCCCGCGTCGACTTTCCTCCTGCTGGAGCTCGGGGTGATCGTCGAGTTCCACGGCGCGGTCAAGTACGACGGTGCGCAGGGCCGCGACAGGCTGGTACGGGAGAAGCGCCGGGAGGACGGTCTGCGCGCAGCCTGCCACGAGGGGTACGCCTCACGTGGCCCGATATTCGCCAGCCGCAGCATGTCCATGCGCTGCTCCTCGCAATCCGCGCCCGCGCACGCCGGCGGACACCTCCGGTCGGCCGACGGACACCTCCGGTCGCCGAGTCACACGCTCGAGCGTGTGATTCGCGCCCCCAGGGGTGTCCCTCGGCGCGACACCCTTGACAGCTCGCATCCGCGAGCGAACATGTGTTCGTGTCGTCGACCGCCGCGATCCTGCACGCCGACCTCGACGCGTTCTACGCGTCGGTGGAGCAACGCGATGACGCCCGGCTGCGGGGCCGGCCGGTCATTGTGGGCATGGGCGTGGTGCTGGCTGCCAGCTACGAGGCGAAGGCCTTCGGGGTGCGCACCGCGATGGGCGGCGCGCAGGCGCGCCGGCTGTGCCCGCAGGCCGTCGTGGTGTCGCCGCGAATGTCGGCCTACACGAAGGCCAGCCGCGCCGTCTTCGACGTCTTCAACGACACGACGCCCCTGGTCGAGGGGCTGTCAATCGACGAAGCGTTCCTCGACGTTCACGGCCTGCGCCGGATCGCCGGCAGCCCGACGGACATCGCCCGCCGCCTGCGCCACGAGGTGCTCGTGCGGGTCGGCCTGCCCATCACCGTCGGTGTCGCGCGGACCAAGTTCCTGGCCAAGGTCGCGAGCGGTGTCGCCAAGCCCGACGGCCTGCTCGTCATCCCTCCGGACCGCGAGCTGGACTTCCTCCACGGGCTGCCGGTCGAGCGCCTGTGGGGCGTGGGTCCGGTCACGTCGCGGAAGCTGCGCGACCGCGGCATCACCTCCGTCGGCGAGGTGGCGCGACTCCCACTGGCTGCGCTCAAGACGATGCTGGGTGCCGGATCCGGCCGCCACCTGCACGCGCTCGCGCACAACAGGGACCCCCGTCCCGTGCAGGTCGGGCGTCGACGCCGCTCGATGGGAGCGCAGTGCGCCCTGGGCCGCGGCCACACGCCGCTCGACGAGATCGAGGTCGTGCTGATCGGCCTGGTGGACCGGGTGACCCGCCGCATGCGCGCGGCGGGCCGCGTGGGCCGCACGATCACTCTGCGGCTGCGCTTCGACGACTTCGCCCGGATCACGCGCTCGCACACGCTGCGCACAGCCACCGCGTCGACGCCGAAGATCCTGGGCACGGCGGTGGCGCTCCTGCACGCCACCCACCCGCTCATCATCGAGCGGGGCTGCACACTGGTCGGCGTGGCGGTCGGCAACCTGTCGAACAGCGGTGCCGAGCAGCTCGTGCTCCCATTCGAACGGCAGACGGCGATCGACCTCGACGCTGCGATCGACGGCGTCCGTGACCGCTTCGGCACGGCCGCCGTCTCGCGCGCGGCGATGCTCGGTCGCGACATCGGCCCGTCCGTGCCGCTGCTCCCCGATTGACGTCGGGCCGCGCCGGTCAGGCGGCGCCGGTGGCCGTCGCCGATACGACCTGCATCGTGGACAGCAGCGCGCGGTGGGACGCGATGGAGACGTCCTCGTACCCGAGCGACCGCAGGAGGTCGACCACGCTGTCGGCGTCGGCCGGGGTCAGGCCGTGGCCGCCGGCCCTGCGCAGGCGCCGCTCGCCGATGAGCAGGCAGCCGCCGGGCCGCAGCACCCGACGGATCTCGACCAGGCCCGCCCTGCGATCCGGCCAGTGGTGGAACGAGGCGATCGTCCACGCGATCGAGGCGCTGTCGTCGGGCAGCGGCAGGTCCGCCGCATCGCCCACCACGAAGCTGACGCCGGGCCGGCCCCGACTGCGACGTCGTGCGATGTCGACCATGGCGGGCGACGGATCGACGCCGGTGGCGTCGGCCCCTGCCGCTGCGGCACGCCGCACCGCGGCGCCGACGCCACAGCCGACGTCGACGACGGCGTCACCCTCACCGGGCGCAGCGGCCTCGACGACCACCCTGTTCGAGCGGGGATCGCGGGAGCACAACCCGTAGACGGTGGCCCGCCAGCGGGACCACCGTTCGATCTCGTCGTCTGCCATTGGACGCCCTTCGTCCGGCTCGAGGTCGGGTCGCGCACCGCCGTCACGCGACGGTGATCACCCCGACCGCCGCCAACGACAACCCGACGGCGAGCTGCTGGGGTCGGCCCAGGCGCTCGGCCAGCAGGTGCCTGGCCAGTACCACGACGACGATGGGGTACATCGATGTGAGCAATGCGGCGATCGTCAGCAGTCCCGTCCGCGCGGCCAGCAGGAACATGACGTTGGCGAGCATGTCGAGGCCGCCCGACAAAGCGACGAGCGGCATCGCCTCGCGGGATGGCAGCCCTGCCCGCCCCACGGCCACGATCAGGCCGAGCATGACCAGCGACGAGGCCCGCGCCCCGACGAACGGCCACAGCCCGGACCCGTCGGGCGTCCGGTCGAGCAGGACGAAGAACACGCCGAAGCCGGCGCCACCGAGTAACGCGAGCAGCGGACCCGTCGACAGCGCGGCGCGCCGTTCGACCCGGCGCCCCGCCGCCACGATGGTGACGGCGACGACGCCGAGCACGATGCCGACGGCGGCAAGCAGCGTCGGCCGCTCACCCAGCGCGACACCCGCCGCGACCGGGACCATGACGCCGGCAACCGAGGCGAGCGGCGACACCACGCCCATCGGTCCGAGGGCGAGCGCGCGCAGGTAGGCGACGAGGCTCAGCGCGCCGGCGACGCCCGCCAACGCACCGGTCGTGAAGGCCGCCGCGGACGGCCGGCCGGGTAGCGCACCCATCAGCAGGACGAGCACGACGACGCCGACGGCCTGCGACACCAACGTGACCGACACCGCATGTGACCGCTTCGCGGCCAACCCTCCGGCGAAGTCGGCGGCGCCGAAGCTCAACCCGGAGCCCAGTGCCAGCAGCAGAGCCATCGTCGTCACCCACCCCTGCGAGCGATCAGTGCAGTGCACCGCGCGGTGCAGTCCGATGACCCTAGCCGCTCCCTTGCCCCAGTGCAATGCATTGAGCATTCGGTAGAGTGCACCGCACCAGGACGGGAGGGCCGCCGTGCAGGAACCGGAGGTGCTCGCTGCGGCGATCGGCCGCAACGTGCGCCGGCTGCGCCGGCGCCGTGACCTGACCCTGGACCAGCTCGCGGAGCGCGCGGGTGTCAGCAAGGGCACCGTGATCGGCGTCGAGCAGTCACGCGCCAACCCGAGCATTGCCACGCTGTGCCGCATCGCCGACGCGCTGGGCGTCGGGGTCGTCACGCTGATCGACCCGGGCCAGGACCCCCAGGTCCGCATCAAGCGGGGAACCGACACGCCCACCCTGTGGACCAGCAAGGAGGGCAGCCGCGCGCTGTTCCTGATGGGCACCGACCCGCCCGACATCGTCGAGCTCTGGGACTGGCGCCTCGCACCCGGCGACACCTTCGACGGAGGCGCCCATCCCGAGGGCACCGTCGAGCTCCTGCACGTGCTGGAGGGCGTGCTGGCGGTGCGGATCGGCACCGAGCGCCATGAGCTCATGGCGGGCGACACCATTCTCTTCGACGCCGTGCTGACCCACAGCTACGACAACCCCGGCGACCGACCGAACCGCTTCTTCATGAGCGTCGTGCAGCGGGGCGACGCCCACCTCGTGCCGCCCGGGGACATCGGGCCAGTCCGGTCGTAGGCGCAGCCGTCGCGCCGACACGAGCGTGCATCGCCGTGCCTACACGCGTAGGACCGGCGGCGCCTCCTCGAGCGCATCCAGCGCGGTCCGCGCCGCCGCACCGCGCAGCCGCTGCTTGTTCGCGGCGTAGACGGGCCGCGGCAGCTTCGCGAGCACCGCGGCCCGGGCCAGCGCACGCGTCCGCACCTCGTCGGGGGGTGCGAGCTCGTCGGCGAAGCCGACCTCCAGCGCTTCGCGCGCATCCACCAGCCGTCCGGGCAGCAGCAGGCCCTCGAGCCGGTCGGCGCGCACGTTGCTGCGGGCCAGGTCGACCACCCACGGCGGCAGCACGAGTCCGATCGCCGTCTCATTGAGCCCCCACCGGAAGTCGCCGTCGGCGGCCACGACGTGGTCGCACGCCAGCGCGAGGATCGTGCCCGCGGCGATCGCGTGTCCGGTCGCAGCGGCCACGACGGGACGCGGCTCGGTCCACAGCCGCATCGTGGTGCGGGTCAGCGCGGCGGCAAGCCGGTGCAGGTCCGCGGGCTCTCCGGTCAGCAGTGTGCGGTCCAGTCCGGCGGACAGCACGCCCTCGCGACCGCACAGCACCACCGCCGCGTCGTCCGCACAGTCGTCGAGCGCCGCGTCGAGCGCCGCGAACTCCTCCGCGGTCAGCGCGTTGACCTTCCCGTCGTCCAGCGTCAGCACGGCGATGCCGTCATCGACAGTACGCGTGATCGTCATCGTCACACCCCCCTGCCCGATGCGGGACCCGGCTCTGTCGGAGGACGTCGACGCTGCCATCCGGCGCGCCGACGAGGACCTCGTCGGCCTTGTCCAGGAACAGTCCGTGCTCGATGACGCCGACGGTACGCTCCAGGTCCGCGGCCAACGCCACGACGTCGGTGCCCGGCTCGATGCGGACCTCGAACAGGTGGTTGCCCTCATCCGTCACGAGCGGGACGCCGTCGTTGGTCCGGACCGTCACCTCTGCGACGCGCTCCCGCAGTCGCCGCAACGTGTCCATCCAACCGAAGCGCACGACCTCGACCGGCAGCGTGCACTGGTGTCCGAGCCGCTCGACGAGCTTGCGCGTCTCCACCACGACGACCACATATCGGGCGGCCACGGTGATCAGCTTCTCACGCAGCAGCGCGTTGCCGTGTCCCTTGAGCAACCCTCCGTCGGGTCCGACCTCGTCGGCGCCGTCGATGTAGATGTCGGGCCGAGCCTCGCCGTCGAGGGCGAACAACGAGAAGCCGTAGTCCTTGGCCAGCCGGTCCGTGATCGACGACGCCGAAACCACAGCGGTGCCCTCCAGCTCCTCGCGTCGTGCGAGCAGCTCCATCGTCGCCCACAGCGCGCGCCCGGAACCGAGCCCGAGGGCCATGTCGGGTCGCACGCGCGCCGCCGCTGCGGATGCGGCCGCCGCGCGCGCCGGATCTTCGAGCAGCTCGACGACGGATTGACGGTCCGTCGGCTCCCACCACTGCTGCATCTGCTGTCGCCTCTTCCCGAACGCCGGTGCTCCGCGACCAGCGTCACGCCCGGCTTACGGTACCGTCATGCCGTTTAGCCCGGGCGTGGGGTAGGAACGAACCGGACACACACCTGCACGTGTGAGGAGACGACCGTGACCGCGCGCACCACGCCACCATTCCGAGCCGATCATGTCGGATCGCTGCTGCGTCCCAAGGCGCTGCTCCAGGCCCGCGAGGATCACAAGGCGGGCACGATCAGCGACGAGGAGCTGCGCAGCGTCGAGGACGCCGCGATCGCCGAGGCCATACGCATGCAGGAGGACGTCGGCCTGCGGTCGGCGACCGACGGGGAGTTCCGGCGCGCCTCGTGGCACATGGACTTCATCTACCAGCTCGGTGGGGTCAGGACCGTCGAGGGCAACATCACGGTCAAGTTCCGCAACCGCGAGGGTGGCCTGGAGTTCACGCCGGCAGCGCTGCGCGTCGACGAGCCGATCACACTCAGGGCGCCGATCTTCGCTGACGCGTTCGGCTTCGTGCAGGACAACGTCACCACCGCGATCCCGAAGCTGACGATCCCCTCACCGAGCATGATCCACTACCGGGGTGGTCGAGCGTCGATCGACGAGTCGGTGTATCCGGACCTCGACGAGTTCTGGAGCGACCTGACCACCGCGTACGCCGACGAGGTGGCCGCGCTGTACGACCGGGGCTGCCGCTACCTGCAGTTCGACGACGTCAGCCTCGCCTACCTCAACGATCCGGCCCAGCGCGAGCACGTCCGCCAGATGGGCGGCGACCCCGACCGCCAGCACATCGAGTACATCGGCCACATCAACGAGGCGATCGCGGGGCGGCCCGACGACATGGCGATCACCACCCACATGTGCCGCGGCAACTTCCAGTCGTCGTGGGTCGCCGAGGGCGGCTACGACCATGTCGCCGAGGCACTGTTCAACGTGCTCGACGTCGACGGCTTCTTCATGGAATGGGACGACGAGCGCTCCGGCGGGTTCGAGCCGCTGCGCTTCGTGCCGCCCACCAAGACCGTCGTGCTCGGGCTGGTCACGACCAAGACCGGCGCGCTCGAGGACCCCGACGACCTCAAACGGCGCATCGAGGACGCCTCGCAGTACGTCGACATCGACCAGCTGTGCCTGTCCCCCCAGTGCGGCTTCGCCTCGACCTCTGAGGGCAACGCCCTGACGCATGACGACCAGGTCGCGAAGCTCCGCCTGATCGTCGACACCGCGGCGGAGGTCTGGGGATAGCGCGACCACCCGAACAGCCCGACGACTGGACGGCTCCGGGCGCGTTCGCCGTCGCCCCGGGCGTCCACCGCATCCCGCTGCCGCTGCCGTTCGACGGCCTGCGCGCGGTCAACGTCTACGCGGTCGTGGACGGCGACGACCTTACGTTGATCGATGGCGGATGGGCGCTCGAGGCGTCTCGGCGACAGCTCGAGCGGTCGCTTGTCGAGCTCGACCGCGAGCTCGGTGACATCACGCGCTTCCTGGTCACGCACATCCATCGGGACCACTACACCCAGGCGGTCGCCATGCGACGGGAGTTCGGCACGACCGTCAGCCTGGGCGCCGGGGAGCGCCACTCGCTCGAACTGCTGCACCGCCCTGACCGTCGCCCGCTCGACACCCAGTTGCGCCGCATGGACGCCGCCGGCGCGACACCGCTCGTCGAGGCACTGAAGGCCCGGCGGCGGGAGCGAACGGTCGACCTGACGGACTGGCAGCTGCCCGACAACTGGATCGCCGACGGGGCCACGCTGCGGATCGGCGATCGGGAGCTGCGGGCGACCCGGACACCCGGCCACACCCAGGGCCACGTCGTGTTCGCGGACGAGTCCAACGGGGTGCTGTTCGCGGGCGACCACGTGCTGCCGCACATCACGCCGTCGATCGCGCTCGAGCCGGTCGACGCCACCCTGCCGCTGGCCGACTACATGACGTCGCTCGCGGCCCTGCGCGGCCGTGCGGACATGTGGCTGCTGCCGGCGCACGGGCCGGTGACCGCCAGCGTGCACGCACGGGTCGACGAGCTGCTCGACCACCACCGCGAGCGGTTGGACGCCACGGCCGCCGCGGTCGCGTCCGGCGCGTCGACCGCGTACGAGACCGCCAGGGCACTGCGCTGGACGCAGCGTGGGACCGCGTTCGCCGAGCTCGACGAGTTCAACCAGATGCTCGCGGTCAGCGAGACGCTGGCGCACCTGGACCTCCTCGTCGCGCGGGGACGGCTGGAGCGCACCGGCGCCAGCACCGGACTGCGGTACGAGGTCCCGCGCTGACCGACCCCCACGACCATGGCCACCAGGACACGCTCGCTGCCGCCCGCGCACGCATCCGGAAGCAGCGCAACCGGGTGCTTGCGGTCACCGGCGGGCAGCGCCCCGACGTGGACATGCCCGCGCTGGTGCGCGGCGCCATCGGCGCCTGCCACGCCAATCTGACCGGCATCCGCAGGCGCGGCTTCCGCATCGACGGCGCTCGACGACCTGGCCGCCAGGATGCGCGGCGGCGGTGGCAGGGACAGCTGGGCGCGGACATTCCCGCGCGGCCCCCACCTGTGGACCGCGCTGACCTCGTTGCACCTGTTCATCGAGCACCACGGCACGGGCGGCGCGGTGTCGTAACCCCCCGGCGGACGCAGCTCAACCGGGGTGCGGATGCTCGTCGAAGAACCGCACCATCTCCGCCGAGGCGTCCGGGCCGGCGGGGTCGGTGTGCGAGCCCTCAGGGTCGCCGCCTGACCAGGCGTGGCCCAGGCCCTGGACCGACCAGCCCTCGGCGAGCGTCATCCCGTCCGGCGCCCGGTAGATGTACCGCGTGGCCTCGCGGCCACCGGCGCCGGCGCGTTCATGGACGGTCAGCAGCGGATGGGTGACGTGGGCCGTGGCCTGCCGCAGGACCTGCTCGGCGTTGCCGCGGTGGACGGTCCGGTCCAGATCGCCGTGGAAGACGATCGCCGGCGTGCCCGGACCGGTCCGGGCGGTCCCGGCGCCACCCTGCTTCATCGCCTGCAGCGCGGAGGGCAGGTCCGTCGCGGCGCCGTGCGCCAGACCGGAGTGCACGCCGATCGCAGCGAACAGATCAGGATGCACCGCTCCGAGGATCGCCGCCATCGCGCCGCCCGCCGACATGCCGGCGACGTGGACCCGCGAGGGATCGATGGGTGCCGTCGCTGTCACGGTGCGAGCGATGTCGGCGATGAGCGACGGCTCGCCACGGTCCCGGCTCTGGTCGGCCGGCTCGAACCAGTTCCAGCACCGGGACGGGTTGGCCTGGCGCGACTGCTCCGGGTAGGCGACGACGAACCCGTGCCGCTCGGCCAGCGCGTTCATCCGCGTCCCTGCCGCGAAGTCGTCCGCGTCCTGCGTGCACCCGTGGAGCATGACGAGCAGCGGCATCGCGGTCGCCGACGCCGCGCCCGGCACGAAGACCTTGTAGGTGCGGGTCCCGGCCCGGGTCGTCATCGATTCCGTCAGGAACCGTCCGGGCGAGGTCGTTGCGGACCCGACCGGCGGCGCGAGAGGAACGGCTCCGCCGGTCCGCTCGGTCCGCACCACTGTGCTGGTGACCCGTGTCGGCGCAGCGGCGCCGGTGGTCCGCCCGGGACCGCCGGGAACGTCCGCGCCACCGACACCCCGCAGGGTCCGCTGGATGAGCGCGGTCGCGTCGTGGAGCCGTCCGGCCCGCGTGAGCCTCGTGGCCTCACGCATGCGTCCGAGCATGCCGTGCGGTCGAGCGTCGTCGGTCAAGGGTCTCCCTCCGTGTCACAGGCCACCGGCACCGCCGGTGTGGATGCGGTCAGCGAGCGCGTCGCGGACGGCCGGGCTCGCGCGGAACGCTCCGAGCACCTCGACCGACTCGATGGTCTCGACGGCCAGCTCGGGGCTGACGTCATTGGCGATGGTCGCCAGTCCGAGCACGCGGATCTGCAGCCGTGTCCCCGCCTCGCGCGCCCGTTCGAGGTCTGCACGGGTGATGTGCTGCAGCCCGAGGATCATCATGCGCCGGGCGACGGTCTGGCGGACCGCGTCCCCGTGGTTCGCCAGCTGGTTGCGGATCGCCGTGCGGATGAAGTCGGTCCGGTTCGCGTAGAAGCTCTCCGCGACGAGCAGGTCGATCTGCCCGAGGTCGACGAGCCCGAGGTTGATCGTGATCTTCTCGGTTTCGCTCACGCTACCGGCACTCCCGACATCCGGGAAACATCTGACTGGATGGTAACAGGATGGTTACGAGCGTGCGAAGCTACCACGTCGCGGGGCCGGAATGTGCGCGTGCACCGCGCTGTTGCACCGACCATGCGCACCTTCACCGTCACCTGGGACTACCGCTGCCCGTTCGCCCGCAACGCCAACGAGCACGTCGTCGAGGGCCTGCTCGCCGGCGCGGACTGGGACGTCACGTTTGTGCCGTTCTCGCTGGGACAGGTGCACGTCTCGGAGGGTGAGCCGCCCATCTGGGACCGTCCCGACGACGACTCCGGGCTGCTGGCGATGCAGGTCGGCACGACCGTGCGCGACCTGGACCCTGGGCGCTTCCCCGCCCTCCACCGCGACCTGTTCGCGGTCCGCCACGACCACGGCGGTGACCTGCGCGACGAGGACGCGCTGCGGGAGGTGCTCGATCGGCACGGGGTCGACGCGGGGGCCGTGTTCGCGCAGGTCGACGACGGTCGGGCGATCAAGGCCGTCCGCATGGCCCACGAGCGGGCGGCGACCGAGCATACCGTCTGGGGCGTCCCCACGTTCATCTCCGGTGACCGGGCGGTGTTCATCCGGCTCATGCACCGCGCCGACGGCGACGTCGACGCCTCGGTGGCGACGATCGAGCGGGTGCTCGACCTGATGGACGGCTTCGCCGACCTCAACGAGTTCAAGCACACCACCATCCCGCGCTGACCAGCACAGGGGACTCGCGCCGGCTGGCTCTCCCCGGACGTTGGGAGTCGAGCGTCAGCGAGAGGCCAAGGGACGCAGCGAGCCTGCGAGCTGCGTGACTAAGCTGCGGGCCCGGTCGACGACGAGGAGTGTGGCCGATGGTGTCCGATCTGTTCGACCGCGATCGCTGGCGGGTCGTCGACGGGTTCGACGACCTCCACGACGTGACCTACCACCGTGCCGTCGACCAGGGCACGGTGCGCGTGGCGATCGACCGTCCGGAGGTACGCAACGCGTTCAGGCCCGGCACGGTCGACGAGTTGCACCGGGTCCTCGACCACGCCCGGCAGACGTCCGACGTGGGATGCGTGCTGCTCACCGGCAACGGGCCGTCACCGAAGGACGGCGGGTGGGCGTTCTGCTCCGGCGGCGACCAGCGGATGCGTGGGCGCGACGGATACCGCTACGCCGCGCGCGACACGGCCGACTCGATCGACCCGGCGCGCATGGGCCGGTTGCACATCCTCGAGGTCCAGCGCCTGATCCGGTTCATGCCGAAGGTGGTCATCTGCGTCGTTCCGGGGTGGGCGGCCGGTGGTGGGCATTCGCTGCACGTCGTGGCGGACCTGACGATCGCCAGCCGGCAGCACGCCCGGTTCAAGCAGACCGACCTCGACGTCGCGTCGTTCGACGGGGGGTTCGGCTCGGCGTACCTCGCGAAGCAGGTCGGGCAGAAGTTCGCGCGCGAGATCTTCTTCCTCGGTGACGAGTACTCCGCCGAGGACGCGTACCGCATGGGCATGGTCAACGCCGTCGTCGATCACGTCGAGCTCGAGTCGACGGCGCTCGCGTGGGCGGCGAAGATCAACGGCAAGAGCCCGACCGCCACGCGCATGCTCAAGCTCGCCATGAACATGACCGACGACGGCCTCATCGGCCAGCAGCTGTTCGCCGGCGAGGCAACCAGGTTGGCCTACATGACCGACGAGGCGCGCGAGGGCCGCGACGCGTTCCTGGAGAAGCGCACTCCCGACTGGTCGGCCTTCCCCCACCACTACTGAGGGCTGCACTCCGCCGCGCCACCGATGTGGGGACGGCACAACGGCTCCGCGTTGGGGCCATCCCCACATCCACGATCATCGCCAACCCGGGGACGGCACACCGGATCCGCGTTGGGAGCCGTCCCCACGTTGGCGATGGGCGACCTTCTGCGAGGCCGGCGAGCGTCAGTACGGGACATCGACAGCGATCGGCCTGGGCCGACCGGTTGCGATGTCGAGCACGTCCGGCAGCCAGGGGGTGAAATCGCGGGGCGATTCGGCGCAGGCGGCGCGCACCGCGTCGAGGGCGTTCAGCGCGGTGGCCTCGATGTCGGCGCGGTCGAACCGGTCGCGGTCGAGCGCCGCGGTGTCCACCCCGCCGACGAGCACGACGTCGTACTCGTGCTCGACGAGGCCGGACGCCGGATCACGCGCCTCGTACCAGAAGGCACCCCGTACCTCGAGCGGACCCGGATCGAACCCGAGCTCCTCGCGGGTGCGCCGGCGCCCGGCCGCACGCAGCGGCTCACCCGGGCGCGGGTGACTGCAACATGTGTTCGACCAGCGGCCAGCGAAGTGGTACTTGCTCGCCGCGCGGCGTTGCAGGAGCACACGTCCGTCGGAGGCGAACAGCACGACCGAGAACGCCAGGTGCCGTGTCGCGCGCTGGTGCGCGGCCAGCTTGTCCATGGACCCGATGACCGCCGCATCGGCGCGGAGCAGCACGACGGCGTCGTCCACGTCGTCGGACACGGTCAGGCCACGGCCGCGCGGCTCGCGCCGGCACGTGCCCCGAGCTCGCCCAAGCTCGATGTCGGGGTGGTCGCGCACCCTCCGCAGCACGTGCTCAGACTCGAACAGCGCGAGCACCGCGGTGGTCCTCGACCAGCTGCAGGCGGCGAGCCGTGCGCAGCGCCGGGGCGTCGGCGGCGTCGACCCGTCGGGCCAGCGTCCAGGGAGCCGGCGCGAGTGCGATCTGGTCGGAGGTCTGGTCGAGCACCTCCAGCGGGGGCAGCCCAGGATGATCGCACTTGTTGACGAACGTCACGATCGGCAGGCCGCGATCGCGGCAGACCCCGAACAGCTTCAGCGTCTGTGGCTCCGGCCCTCGTGCGGCATCGAGCACCATGACAGCGGCGTCTGCGGCACACAGCGTGCGATAGGTGTCCTCACTGAAGTCGGCGTGGCCGGGCGTGTCGAGCAGGTTGAAGCACCACCCGCCGTTGGTGAAGTGCAGTGCGGTCGACGAGATCGAGATGCCCCGCTGCTGCTCGAGCTCCATCCAGTCACTGGTCGTCGTCCGCGCCTGCCTGCGAGACCTGACGGCGCCGGCCTCCTGGACGGCGCCGGCGAACAGCAGGAACTTCTCGGTGAGGGTGGTCTTGCCCGCGTCGGGGTGGCTGATGATGGCGAACGTGCGCCGACGCGCGGCGGCAGCACGCACATCGGCGTCCGTCACCTGGGCACTGGACACGGAGGAGCTCACCTCGACGGCTTGGAGACCTGGAACGCGCCGGCGACCGGCCGGGCCGACGGATCATGCTAGCGGTGCACGCCCGGACCGGCGGAGCCACCACCCGGATCATGCGGTGCCCGCTCCTCACACCGGTCAGCTGGCCAGCGCCATGACGTGCGTGTCACGACGGAGGCGCTCGATCACCCGCATCCGCGTCGGCCGATCGACCCTGATCGGCATCTCCCGCGTCTCGGTCACCGCCGCGTACGGCGGCCGCGTCGTCGCCATCAGCACCGTCATCAGCCGACGATGCCGATCCGGCAGCGGCGCACCGCAACCCGCACGGCCGTCCGCTCCTGCGTACTGATCAGCTCCTCCTCCAGCGCGGGAAACGTCCCTGTACCGTCCCCCCGGTCGACGCCTCGGTTGCGTGCTCGCGGCGGGTGGTGCCCAACATCCGCAGGCACTCGCGCCGGGCCATCGTGGCGATCCACGCCGCCAACCCGCTCCGGCTCCCGCACCCGGTCGATCGACTCGAACAGCTGCAGCCACGTCTGCTGCAGCACGTCCGCGTCGTCCGGCGCCAACCGGAACGACCGCGCGATCGCCACCACCAGTCCCCTGAACCGCCCGACCAGCTCCTCCACGCGTCCCGGGCGCCCGACCATGCACGTCTGACCAGGGCCGCACCTCGTGCTCCATCGCCATCACGCCCTCTGGGTGCGTCACTGTGGTGCTCACCGTGCGGCCGGGACCCGTGCGCGCGGCAGGGCACGTCCCCAGTCGTGACGTCCCGACCCCCCGGGGTCATCTTCGCCGCCATGACGACGATGTGGCTGGAAGACTTCGCTGGCGCAACAGACCTGCTCGACCGTCTGATCCGGCAGTGCCGCCAGAGCAGCGCGCTCGGTGTGCTGCCCTACGCCCTTGAGCTGCGCTCGGCCCTCGACATGCGGAACGGGCGGTGGCAGGAGGGCCTGGCCAGCGTGACCGAGTCGATCCGCCTGGCCGAGGAGACCCGTCAGGCCAACACCTATTGCGTGTTCTTCCTGGGGCGCCTGGACGCGGCCATGGGTGCGCGCGGGGACGCCGAGCGCAACCTGGCACGCGCCGACGAGCTGGCGGACGCCTACGGCATCGGGTGCATGCCGCTGTACACCGGCGCGGGCTGCGGCCTGCTGGAGCTGAGCGCCGACATCGACGCTGCGCTGCACCACCTGGAGCGGGTGCACGACAAGCTCACCTGGCCCGTTCGAGCGTGCCGGACCGCGATGTGCTTCGGTGAGGTCCTCCGGCGCAACCGCCGGCGCACCGAGGCACGCGAGCACCTGCGCGCGGCGCTCGACTGCTTCGAGCGCCTCGGCGCCGAGCCGTCGTCGCACGACCAGTCGCGGACCTGATCGCCGCGCACGCGCCGTGAGACGTCGGACCCGGGTCACTCGCGGACGAACGGGTGCACCGGGTGGCGCCCGGTGGACGTCACGGACCTGACCGCGTCGATCATGACGGGGTGGAACGCGTACTCGTCGACGTCGTCGGGGACCTCGAACTCGTCGATGTCCGCCAGCGAGTAGAACCGGTGGACCCCCGGCTGCTCGAGGTAGCCCAGCAGCCCGTTCTGCCACAGCACCGACGGCACGTCCGTGTGCCCGTCGAACACCTCGTCGCCGGCGTTGCGCAGTGTCATCAGGTCCTTGAAGCCAAAGCGGTCGACGCCGACCAGCCCGATGATGTCGCGCAGCTCCCGCTGCACCGTCTGCGCGTACTCCTGGCTGCTGATGTAGCCCTCGGCGTAGCCGTACAGCGCGGCGTTGCCAGGCATCATGTCGGCCGCGATCTGGTTGGCGCACTGGGCGAGCTGCGAGTTGCCGAAGCGCTTGGCCGATTGCGACACGATCCTGCGCAGGGCGGCATCGGGCAGCCGGTCATGCCCCATCGCGCGTTGACGAAGGATCTCCTGGCACAGCGCGTTGCCCAGCGACACCACATCACGCGGGATCAGCCGGGTGTGGCGCAGCAGGTAGTCGATCGCCTGCTCGTCGATGCCACGGCGCTCGTTGTGCACCGTCGTGGTACCCAGCCAGTTGTGCAGTTCGTCCTCCGACGCCCCGGGTGCCATCTGGTAGGACGGCGACAAGCGCCGCAGCTTGTGGCGCAGCAGCACGTCGATGGAGCCATGTCCCCAGCTCAGGACGCGGATGTGGGGCTCCCCGTGGTACCGCGGGGCGTGCTCGTCGCGGTAGACCGAGGAGAGCACGATGTCGCGTATGCACGTCACGATGTGCAGGCGGCCCCCGAGCCGTGGGTCGCGCAGCATGCGCATCGTCTCGAAGAACAGGCCTTTCTGGCAGCGCAGCCAGTACATCGGCGCGCTCGAGAACTCCTCGTCGACCGCGTCGATGTAGAAGAAGATCGGTGGGGTCTCGGCCAGCAACTCGGCCAGCAGGTCCTCGAGGTCGTCCCAGCGCTGGTCGTCCATGAGGCGCGTGAGCTCGTACCTCGAGTTGCACCGGCCGACGATCGCCCGCAGCTCGCTGTAGACCGCCCGCGGTCGCCGCACGTCGTCGAGCAGGTCGAGGTAGCGCCGCTTCAGCAGGCGCTCGTCGTCCTCGGACAGGTACGGCAGCAGCGCGGGGTCGGCGAGCAGGTACGACGCCAGCGAGCGCACGATGGCGCACCGCCACAGCTGCATCCACTTCTCGGTCAGGTACGCGGCGGGGAACCACTGGCACGCCTTGACGATGACCTCGGTCGACGGGACGCTCTGCTGGATGTGGCAGGCGAACACCGAGTCCTGCCGGTGCTGGTGGTTGTGGAGCCGACGCAGGTAGACGGTCTTGCCCGCTCCCATGCGTCCGACGATGACGCGCGCCGTCGCGTCGCTCGCGCGCGTCGCCAACGCGCCGAAGGCCGGGTTCCCGCGGAAGTCGACGAAGCCGTCGAGCAGGTCGTCGAGATCGGCGCGCGACCCGTCGGGGTTGCCGAACGGGCCCACAGGGTCCGTTCGCGGCGCGGCCTGCGACTCCTGCACCATGCGGGCCCTCCGCTGTGGCCTCGCCACCGCGTCAGCGCGTCACCGCCGACGTCGTACCACCACAACCCTATGGGACGATCCCGCCGCTGACGAGGCCCACACCGGGCCACGCAGGACGGTCGCGGGTGCAGCCGCCACGAGGCGACCCGCTGCCCCGCGGCACGCCAGCGGATCTTCGGGGTTGACCTGCGCGACACGACGCTCCTACCATCCCCACCGGACTCAGCAGCCCGACCGATCGGCGAGGTGGGTTCGGCACCCCGGTCCCGACGGGGTCCAACGGCATGCGCGGGTCGTGGGTAGAGAGCTGAGCCTGACGGTAGGTGGGTGCCCATGGCCGGCATCACGGCGTTGCGGACGGCGGGGACGACATCCGCGCCGCATCAGACGCATGACGCGGTGACCGATGCACCGCGGTACCCGCCCGGTTCCCCGCCAATGACGATCGCGACATGTCACCTGCTCGCGATCACAACCAGACAGGCCCGCCTCGGCGGGCCTTTCCTGCTGTGTGCGCAAGGAGGCGACCATGGTGAGGTTCAGCTACGTCCAGGTCCCCGACTATCCGTTGGCCGACTGCATCGAGAACATCCGGGCGGCTGACGAGCTCGGGTTCTACGCCTGCTACAGCGTCGACGAGACCTGGCACAAGGACATGTGGCTGCTGTTCGCGGCCGCGGCAGACAAGACGAGCACGATCCGGATGGGCCCGAACGTCACGCACGTGATCCTGCGGGAACCGACGCTCATCGCCCAGCAGCTGGCGACCCTCGACGAGCTGACCAACGGCCGCGCCGAGGCCGTCGTCAGCTTCGGCAACCTCGGGCTGCTGCACCAGTACGGCATCGACTGGAGGCAGATGAAGCCGTTGTCGCGCCTGCGCGAGGGCATGCACGTCCTCCGGACCTTCCTCGACGACGGCACGATCACATTCGACGGTGAGTTCTTCAGCTACTCGGGGCTGTACACGTTCGCGCGTCCGGTCCAGGAGCGGGTGCCGCTGAAGCTGGGTGGGATGGGCGGACCGAAGTCGTTCGAGCTGGCCGGCGAGATCGCCGACGGGCTGCACCACGCGCTGGGCTACTCGCGCGAGAACTACGACTACGTCGCCGAGCACTTCCGCGCCGGCGCACAGCAGGCCGGTCGGGACGCCGACGACCTTGATCTCGGGGCGTGGTTGTGCATGTCGGTCGGCGAGGACTCGCAGGCCGCGAAGGACGCCGCGCGCATCATGGTGGCCTTCTACATCTCCTCCATGCCGGAGAGCCAGCTGCAGCGCCACGGTCTGGAGGCGTCCGAGTTGCAGCCGATCGTCGATGCGCTGGGCGAGGGCAAGGTCGACAAGGCGATCGAGATGACCAGCCCCGAGCTGGCCGCGACCCTGTCGGTCGCCGGCACCCCCGAGGAGTGCGTCGAGCAGCTGCAGGCCGACATCCTGCCGACGGGCGTCAACCACGTGATCGCCGCGCTGACGGACCCCGCGCTCGTGGAGCTGTTCACGGGCAGGCAGATCACGGACGTGCCCGACACCAAGGGACAGCTGCAGCTGATCGCCGACCGGATGATGCCAGCCCTGGGCTAGTGGGACGTCCGTCGGACCCGGCAGGCACGGGTGGAGCGCCCAACTCCGGCGACGCGCCGTCCGACCGCCCGTGCCGCCGGCGACGACCGCGTGAGAGGAGCAGGATGTGACCGACGTCGACCCCGTCACCGAGACCTTCGTCGAGCAGTGGCGCGACCATGCCTACAGCTGCTTCAGCTCGGGGCACAAGTTCTGCCGCAACGTGTGCCCGGTGATGGGTGTCACGCAGGACGAGAACCACTCGCCAACCGCGTTCCACGCCAACGTCGTCGCGATGGAGCAGGGACTGGTCTCACTCGACGACGTCGCACGCGACTACGTCCACTGCACGCAGTGCGGGGCATGTGAGACGCGCTGCCCCAACACGCTGATGGCCGGGGACTTCTACCGGCACCGCACCCGCACGGTCGACCTGGTCAAGGCCATGCGGGCGCTGGCCGTCGACAACGGCATCGAGCAGCCGGGCTGGAAGCGGTGGGTCGACGAGACCGTCCGGGTCCGCAGCGAGCCGGTGCTGGACGTGCCGGTCGAGCAGGAACGGGTGGCCGACTGGGCCGACGGGCTGGACCTGCCGATCGGCGGCGAGACGATCCTGTTCGTCGACTGCGAGGCGGCCTTCTACCGCACGTCGCTGCCGCGGGCGGTCGCCAGGATCCTCCAGGCCGGCGGCGTCGCCTTCGGGCTGATGCGCGAACAGTGGTGCTGCGGCGGACCGTCCCGCGAGATGGGCTACGTGGACACCGCGCGGGAGTTCGCCCGGCACAACCTCACCGACTGGCGCGAGAGCGGCGTGCGCCGCGTGATCGCGCTGGACCCGCACGACTACGTCAGCTTCACCGAGGACTACGCCGAGTACTTCGGTGACGACTACGACATCGAGATCGTCTTCATCACCGAACTGGTCGCCGAGCTCGTCCGCGACGGCCGACTGCAGCTGACCAACCCGATCGAGGCGGTGGTGACCTACCACGACGCGTGCCGGCTGAACAAGCGCCGGGGGATCTTCGAGTCGCCGCGGGAGATCCTGCGCGCCATCCCGGGCGTGGAGTTCCGTGACGTCGACCACGTGACCCAGTGGTCCTACTGCTCGGGAGCGGGGGGTGGGCTGGCCGTCGAGCGCCCGGACCTCACCGCGGCCATCAGCAACCAGCGGTTGGATCGCGCGGCCGCCCTGGAGGTCGACACGCTGGTGTCCGCCTGCGTGTGGTCCGAGCGTCCGCTCAGCAAGGCCGGCGCAGACCGCGGCATCGAGGTCCGCGACCTCATGGAGATGGTCGCCGAGGCGGCGGGCGTCAGCGACGACCCCCCACGTCGCCCCGGAACGGCTCCCGGGCCCGCGGGTGACCGGTCCGCTCAGGACGGAGGTCCGGCATGACAGGGGTGCTGCCGGTCGGCATCGCCGACCACGTGATCGACGAGCTCCTCGCGATCTGCGGCGACGACGGGGTGCGGGTGGACCGT
Organism: Euzebyales bacterium; assembly: GCA_035461305.1. Taxonomy (NCBI): domain Bacteria; kingdom Bacillati; phylum Actinomycetota; class Nitriliruptoria; order Euzebyales; species Euzebyales bacterium. Next base: position 37,630 of record DATHVN010000127.1, read on the forward strand.
CCCGCACGGGTGAACCGCACGCGTGTGCCGGCGCCCTTCCGGGTCCACCGCTGGGCCGAGCACGTCCCCGATGTGGTCGTGCTGCCGCGATCGACCGAGCAGACCGCCGAAGTCGTGCGGCTGGCCAACAGGGAACGGATCCCGGTCGTGCCACGCGCGGCAGGGACCGGCCTGACCGATGGCGCGACCCCGCTGCGGCACGGCATCCTGCTCGACGTCAAGCGGATGAACCAGATCCGCGACATCGACCTGGTCGACCGCACCGTCACGGTGGGGCCGGGCATCAGCATGCTCAAGCTCAACGAGGTGCTGCGTCCACACGGCGTGATCTATCCCGACGACCCCGCGAGCTACCCGTGCTCGATGGTCGGTGGACGCATCGGCACGGGCGGCTGGTCACTGATCGGCGCCCGCTACGGCCACACCCGCGACCTCGTCATGTCGATGACCGTCGTCCTGCCGACCGGCGACGTCGTGCAGGTCGGCGAGGGCGGCGGGCGCAAGCTGCGGAAGGCATCGACGGGGTTCAGCCTCAAGCAGCTGTTCATGGGCCACGAGGGCACGCTCGGCGTGGTGACCGAGGCCACCCTCGAACTGGTCCCCCGCCCGGAGGTCGAGTTCGCCGCCTTCTTCGGCTATCCCGACTACCGGACGGCGTACGCGTCGACCGGTGCGCTGGCGAAGTCCGGGTTCGCCACGCTGGCCGGGGTCGTGCTGTTCGACGAGTGGAAGCTTGCGTACCTGCGCCGCGACGACGAGGCCTACATCGAGCAGCCAGAGTCGCTCAGGGCGGTCGTGGCGCTGGCCGCGTACGGCAACCGTGACGAGGTGACGCCTGCGGCGAGGGCGCTGATGCGCATCGGCCGCGAGACGGGCGGCGACTACCTCGGTGATGAGGTGTCCCAGGGCGACTGGGCGGCACGCCACGACCGCTACGCGATCCCGCTGCACGGCCGCGCGCCCGACGGCCAGGTGGTGCCGATGTCGTGGCACTGCGAGGACGCCGCACTCAACTACAGCGTGCTGCCGCAGGTGCGCGAGGAGTGGCACGCCATCGTCGCGCGGCACCGCGAGCGGTACGGCATCTTCGACGACTGGGGCATGTTCGCCTACACCAACGGCGCCTACAAGCCGTGGGGCGACTACCTGGTCGAGATCGACGTCGGCATCTGGGAGCAGCGGCTCGACGACGAGGCGTGGGAGGGCTGGGTCAACTGCAAGCGGGAGATCACCGAGGTCACACTGAAGTACGGCGGGTCGATCAGCGCGTGCCACGGCGCCAGCCGCGAGGGTGACGTGGAGTACGTCCCCACCGAGCTGGGCGGCGCCTTCGACGTCATGAAGCAGATCAAGCGGACGCTGGACCCCAACAACGTCATGAACCCTGGCAAGTACCTCCTGGACCAGGCCTACGAGGAGACACCATGATCGGCTTCCTGCTGTCGCGCCAGGAGCCACCCGAGCCGCGACGGATCAAGCACGACGTGGTGATGCGCTTCGACGACGTCTACGAGGTCGACCCGACGCTGATGCAGACGATCACCCAGGACGACATGCCGGCGTGGGACACGCATCGCATCGTCGCCCACCGCTGGGATCACCTGGACTGGATGCACGACCACTTCGCCGACGCGGTGCTGTCGGCGGAGGACCTCGAGGAGTAGCCGGCGCAGCCGGCGTGCATCACAGGGTGGCGTGTGTCGGTCGGGCGAGCACCTCGCGGACCATCGGCTCGAAGAACGTCAGCGGCAGCCAGTCGTAGTCGGGGTCGAACGAGCACTGGTCGTAGTCGGCACAGAAGTCGACCGTCGCCTGATAGTAGGGGTGGTCGCGGTACCGCTCCCTGGCGTGCGGGTCGCCCCCGGTGTGGTGGAAGTAGTACACGCCCTGGAACAGCCCGTGGTGCCGGACGATCCAGTGGTTGCGCTCCGACACGTAGGGCCGCAGCACGGCGGCGGCGACCTCCGAGTGGTTGGCCGGGCCGAGTACGTCGCCGATATCGTGCAGCAGGACGCACACCACGGTCTCGGTGTCCTCCCCCGCCCGGTGGGCCCGGGTCGCGGCCTGCAGCGAGTGCTCGAGACGGGTCACCCTGTAGCCGGCGGGCAGGTCCATGGCGCGCAGCCAGTCGAGCACGCGGTCGGCGAAGGCGTCCAGGTCGCGCTGCTCGATCTGGGCCAGCAGCGCATACTCCTCGGCCGTCCCGTCCTGCATCCGCGTGAAGGCGACCGTCCGCCGCCGCGCGCTCACGAGGCGTCCGCCATCGTCGCCGGCAACGGGCGGTGCTCGCCGCGCAGCACCCTCCGGCGGGCCATCAGGTCGTCCCACTCCATGTAGACGTCCTGAAGGTGCCGGGCCCCGCTCGTGGGGTCGAAGGGCAGCCGGCCGTGCAACACCCGGTGCCCGTGCAACGTGAGCAGATCGCCGTCGACCGCCTTGAACACCACGCGGTAGTCGGGGCCGTCGATCATCGCGCCGAGCCGGCGGTACGCGGCGTAGAACGGCTCGACGACGTCGGCCGCCACGTCGAGCGGGCACGCCAGCTGGTTGGAGAACCTGAACGTCGTGACCCGGCCCTCAGGGTCGAGCTGGACCATCGGCGCGACCGCGTACGTGTCCTCCGACGCGCTGAACAGCTGGTACGGCACCGGCACCGACGCCAGGACCGCGAACGCGTCGGGGTGGTCGCGGCGCAGGTCGCCGAGCACCCGCCAGCCGTCAACGACGACGCTCTCGCCGCCGTCCGCCCGGTTGACCAGGAAGTGGATGAGCTGGACGCTCGGCGGCCACGCGTAGCTGGGCATGTCGGTGTGCGGCTTGAGCTCGAGCGGCGTGTGGGCGACGTTGTAGCCGTCGGGGTCGTGGCGGACGTTGTGGACGCGCTCGAAGGCGACCTCGCGCACGTGGCCGAGCGTCGAGGCGAATCGGGCGGCCTCCCCCGGCACGGTCGGCACGTCCCGCACGATCGCGACGCCGACGTCGCGGAGCGCATCGAGGTACGCCAGCTGGCCGGAGACGCCGCCCACCACGTCTGCGTGGGCGAACGCGGGCGGCGTGAAGTCCGCAGCCCACAGCACGGGATCGTGGCGCCGCGCCGCGCGGGCCGCGTCGCCGTAGTCGTACCGGACCAGCCAGGCGGCGGTGTAGGCCGACCGGTGCCCGTCGTTCCACTCGACGTGCAGGGTGGCGCGGTCATCGAGCCGCGCCCGGGCGGGTGAGACGTCGGCGGCGATGTCTGCCGTGAACAGCTTCCGTTCGGCGGTCTGCTGCACCCGACAGCTCCCGCACCAGCAGTTGTCACGCAGCCACACGTAGTGAAAGGTGCGAACGCCGTCCGGCAACTCGACCGTCAGGGTGCGGGGCCCGACCCGGACCCCGGCCGCAGCAGCCTGCGCCACGGCCGTGGTGGACGTCTGGTCCATTGCGAGCCTCCTTCAGATGTCGGGACGGGATTGTGCGACGATCACCTCGCACCCGGACTCGGGCGTCCCGTCGTCGACGATATCGGCGGGAACC
>DATHVN010000128.1 GCA_035461305.1 Euzebyales bacterium
CCGTGGATCGGAACGGCGGTGAGCACGATGACGGGCAGCGTGCTCTCACGCGGGGCGGGGACGCGCCGTTCGGCGGACGAGCCGCCCGATGCGGTGACGCTGGCGACGGTGGACGTGGACGGCATGGCGGGCTCGGGCCGCGGTGGCTTCGCGCATCCGATCACGCATCACTGCCTCGGCGAACAGCTGGTGGTGCGGCATCGTAGTCCTCCTCGACGTCTTCCTGTGGACGCGAAGATGAACGACGACGCTGTCGAGGGCTGTCGCGACGCTGTCGACCTCAGACCTCGCTCGCACTCCGGTGGAGCACACAGGGTTGACAGGCTCACGACCTACGCGACCAAATGGCGCCATGGAGTTCCGCATCCTCGGGCCTGTCGAGGTCGAGGTCGACGGCACACCGATCGCGGTGGCGCCGAAGGAGCGGCTGCTGCTCGCCGTGCTCGTGGTGTCCGCCCGCGAGGTCGTGCCGGTCAGCCGGTTGATCCATGAGCTGTGGGAATCAGACCCACCGGCCGACGCGCGGAACGCCGTGCAGCTGCTCATGTCCCGGCTGCGCAAGGCCCTCGGTCCGCACAATCGCGACCTCGTCATCACGCAGCGACCGGGATACCTCCTGCAGGCACGAAGCGATGAGGTCGACGCGCGGCGCTTCGAAGCCCTCCTGCGACGCGCCCGACAGGTTCGACCCCAACGTCCCGCCGAGGCCTCGTTGCTGCTCGACGAAGCGCTCCAGCTGTGGCGCGGACCTGCGCTGGCCGGGCTGGCGGACCATGACTTCGCTCGGCTGGAGGGCGGCCGACTCGATGAGCTGCGGGTCGTGGCAGCCGAGGAGAGGATCGCCGCCGACCTCGAGCTCGGCCATCACGACGAGGTCGTGCCGCGTGCGCGCGAGCTCGTCGAGCAGCATCCGCTGCGTGAACGCCTCCGCTCCCTGCTGATGCTCGCGCTGTACCGCGCGGGCCGGCAGAGCGAGTCGCTCGATGCCTTCCATGCGGCACGCCGCCTGCTCGCCGACGAGCTCGGTGTCGACCCGGGAGCGCAGCTGCAGCAGCTGCACGAGCGCATCCTGCGCCACGATCCCGAGCTGGCCAGCCCGACCACCGCCGGAACGCCGCGGCCTGTGGACCACCTGCCGCTGCGCCTGACCTCCTTCGTCGGCCGCGACGTCGAACAGCAGGTCGTGCGCAAGCTGCTGTCCACGCATCGCCTCGTCACCGTGGTCGGGGCCGGTGGTGTCGGCAAGACCAGCTTCGCGGTCGAGGTCGCGCGACAGGTCCAGCCGAGGTTTCCCGACGGCGCGTGGTTCGTCGACCTGTCGGCGCAGCGCAACGGCTCGTTCGTCGCCCGGGCAGTGGCGGAGGCCCTCGGGCTCGCCACCGACGCCGGAGCCGGGCGCACCGACCTCGACTGGACACAGCGCCTGTGCCAGCTGCTCCGCCATCGCTGCCTCCTGCTCGTGCTGGACAACTGCGAGCACCTCCTCGAAGCCTGCGCCGCCCAGACGCAGCGGCTGCTGCGCGCATGCCCGGATCTGCGGGTGCTGGCGACCAGCCGCGAGCGACTTGGGATCCCCGCCGAGACGGCCTGGACGCTGCCGCCACTCGGGCTGCCGCACGACGCTGCGTCCCGGGAGGACCTGCGGGCCCAAGAGGCTGTTCGGCTGTTCACCGACCGCGCCGCAGCCGCATGCGGCGAGCTCACGCTGACGCCGGGCACCGCCGAGGCGGTCGGTCGCATCTGTGAACGGCTGGATGGGCTGCCGCTCGCGATCGAGCTGGCGGCGGCGTTGACGCGGGTGCTGCCACTCCACGACCTGGCCGCGCGACTCGACGATGACCGCATCCGCCTGCTCGACGCCGGCAGCAGGTCCGATGAGCCGAGGCACCGCACGTTGCGTGCTGCGATCGACTGGAGCAACGAGCTGCTGACGCCGCCCGAGCGCGCCACGTTCCGCCGACTGGCCGTGTTCCCCGGCGCATGGACGATCGACGCAGCCGAAGCCGTGTGCGCTTGGGACGCCACGACCGGCACGGACACCCTCGGTCTGGTGTCCCGTCTGGTCGAACAGTCGCTCGTGATGCTCGAGGCCGGCGACCGCGCGACCTACCGGATGCTCGAGACGATCCGCGGGTATGCGCGCGAGCGCCTCGTCGAGGCGGGAGAGCTCGCCGACGTCCAGCGCCGTCACATCGACTACGTCCTGGACCTCGCGGAGGCAGCGGCGGCGGCCCCGGCGAGCGCCAGCCACATCGCGGCGCTCGAGGCGGTCAGCGACGACATCGCCGTCGCGATCCAACGCGCCACCCGCAGCGGAGATCGGCCGACAGTGCTGCGACTGGTCGGTGGGCTCGGCTGGTACTGGGCGACGTGGCGGCCGCGCGAGGGCGGGCACCACGTCGAGGCGGCCATGGCGGTCGGCGGCTACCTACCGTCTCGGGAGCTCGGCGCGGCGTTGCGGGCGTCGGTGCTCGCCGACAGCTACACGCCGACGGAGGCCACGCTGGCCAACGGACGGCGCAGCGTCGAGCTGTGCGAACGCTTCGGGGATCCGGTGGGTGCAGCGACGTCACGCCTGCTGCTGGCGTTCGTCGAACGCCAGCGCGGTGGCAGTTGCGCGGAGGCGCTCGCGCTTACCGATGATGCGACGACGGCACTGCGGGCACACGCGGACCTGTGGGGGCAGGCGCTCGCTGCACTGACGTACTTCCGGTTGCACCTGCACTGCGGAGCGCTGGGGCTCGCGCTGGTCGCCGGACAGGACGCGTTGCGGCGCTTCTCGGCGCTCGACGACCCCTGGGGCACGCCGTGGACGAGGATCTGGCTGGCGATCGCGTCCCGGATGCACGGCGACGCCGATGTCGCGATACGACTGTGTCAGCAGGCGCTGGCCGACGCCGACCACCGCCTGCCGTACATCACCTGCCTCGCACACGCCGAGCTCGCAGGCGTCAGCGCCGTGCGCGGCGAGCACGATCGCGCCAGGGACCACTGCGGCCGCGCACGGGAGCGCGCGGCGGCCAGCGGTGTCGGCGACGCCACCGGTGTCGCGGCCAACGTCGCAGGGTTCGCGGCACGGCTGTCGGGCAGCGCCGCGGACGCCCGGGACCACCACGTCGAGGCGCTCACGGTGTTCCGGGATGTCGGATCGGACATCGGTGTCGCACACAGCCTGTGCGGGATCGGGTTCGCCGAGCTGGGGCTCGGCGCGCCCCGTGAGGCCGGAGCGCACCTGCAGCAGGCGCTGCGCATCGCGCTCCGGACCCGGCGGCTCGAGCTCGTCGCGGCCGCGCTGGAGGGCCTTGCCGGCGTCGAGATCGAGTCGGATGCGCGGTTCGCCGCGACGCTCCTCGGCGCCGCCCGGTCGACGAGAGACGACACCGGGATCCGCGTGAGCCTGATCGAAGGCGTCGAGCCGCAGGCCGTCGAGCAGCGCCTCCGGGCGGCGCTCGACTCCCGTGCGTTGGAACGTGCGTGGCGCGACGGCGAGCGTGCGCCCGCCGAAGACCTCCTCGAACGCGCCGCGGCGCACAACCGTGATGCGTGAGCTGGTCAGGACCCGGCCGAATCCATCAGCCGGCCCTCCTGTGATCGGCGGGCGCGCAGCAACGCGACGGCCAGCCACGCCATCCACAGCAGCGACAGGACCGGCGTGATGAACGGGACGAGCGACACGCTCGGCGCGACGAACGGAGCCGCGGGCGCGGTCATCGCGACGGCTGCACCGGCGATCGCCGCGAGCGTCGCCCACCGGGGCAGCACGGCTTGCCGCAGAAGCCCGGCGGCGACCAACGCGTGACCGGCGAAGAAGCCGGGCCAGGAGAACCGCCACAACCCGACGGCCAGGCCGTCGTACCATTGGGTGAAGGCATCCAGGTCGCCGGCGACCGCGACGTCCGCGGCGACGGTGGACTCGACCACGAGGTAGACGAACAGCGGCACACAGAAGATGGTCATCAGGGCCCAGCCGGTCGCCGCACTTGCCGATCCGGCCAGCCGGGAGCGCCCGACGAGCACGAGCAGCGCTCCTGCGCCGCCACAGACATAGCCCGCGGCGATGCCAAGGTGACTGAGCCGCCAGGCGACGGTCGAGTCGGCGGCGACCTGCATCGTACGGGCGACCGATACCCCCTCGCCGGGCGGGTGCAGCAGGTAGAAGCCGATCCACAGCAGCGAACCGAGCAGCAGCAGGACCGCGGCCGGCACGGCGGTGGCCGGGGTGCCCGGCGCGGTGCCGGGGACCGCCGCGATCTGGGCGGTCCGAGAAGACTGTTGATGTGAGCGTCGGGTGCGGGACGGAAGTGCGGGGATCCTGGTCATCGGTCGACCTTTCCTCATCAGGTGGCGGATGGTGGTACGTGAACCGCGGCCGCCGGCCGCCGCGCACGGCGGCCGGCGCGCTTCGTCAGTCGGTGGAGATGGCGGCGAGGACGTCCAGTCGCGAGGCCCGCCGTGCCGGCAGCACGCCGGCCAGCAGACCCGCGACACCGGCGACGGCCAGGTAGGCGAGCAGTTGGCCGCCAGGGATGGTCACGGCCATGCTGGCCCGGCTGTCGCCGAGCGCGCCGACGGCGGCCCAGCCGAACACGACACCCAGCGCGACACCGACCACGCCGCCGAGCACCGCGACGAGCAGCGCCTCCCACCGCACCATCGCGGCGATCTGGTTGCGCGTGGCGCCGACGGCCCGCAGCAGGCCGACCTCGCGCGTCCGCTCGAACACCGATAGTGCGAGCGTGTTCGTGATCCCCAGCAGCGCAATGGTGACGGCCAGCACGAGCAGCACTGTCACGAGCCCGAGGATCTGGTTGACCCTGGCGAGCTGCTCCTGTCTGGCAGCCTCCGGGTCGAGGATCGCGGCGGTCGGGAACTCATCCAGCGTGCGTGCGACCGCCGCTTCGACCGTCGCGGGCGACACGTCCTCGGCCGCACGGGCGTACACGACGGCGTCGACGTCCTCGGTGAAGTGCTCCGCGTAGGTGTCCAGACCGATGAGATAGTCGGACCGCAACGCCCACATGTCGTCGTCGTTGACGAGACCGACGACGGGCAGTCGCTGATCGCCTGTGCGGGCGAAGACCATCGGCAACCGGTCCCCGACGCCGACGCCGTGCCGCGCGGCGAACTTGGCCGTCAACACGACGCCCCCATCGGCCAGGCCGTCGATCGAGCCGTCGACCATTGTCAGGTCCATGACCTCTGGCAGCGTCTCGGGATCGACAGCGGCGAGCCACTTGACCGTGGTGTCGTCGCGCCAGTGACCGAACCGCACCCGGCTGGTCGTGGCGATCTCGGGGAGGTCGCCGACGCGATGCGCCACGTGCGTTGACAGGCCGCCGAGCATCTCGCTGCGGGCGCTCTCGATGACGTAGTCGGCGGTGACGACATCGTCGAACGACGCGGTGATCGACGCCTTCATCGATGTGGCGAGCACCGTCATGAACGTCACGACCGCCAGGCCCAACGCCAGCGCGGTCACCGTCGCCGCAGTGCGGCGAGGGGTGCGCTGGGCGTTGCTGCGCGCGAGCCGACCCGGGATCCCACGGCCGTCGAGGGGACGGCCGACCACGCCGGCCAGCCGACCGACGACGGTCGGTGCCAGGATGCGGATCGCGGCGATGCCCGCGAGTCCCGCGATGGCCACGGCCGTCACCGACGGCGTGACGCCGGTGACGCTGGTCACGAGCAGCGCCACGGCCACCGTCGCGACGATGCCACCGAGCACGACCCGGCCGCGGCCGACGGGCCGGTCGCCGATCGCCGCGTCGCGCATGGCCTCGGCCGGCGCGACGCGGGCGGCCCGGCGGGCGGGACCGAGCGCAGACAGGATGGTCACGACGATGCCGATCGCCAGGCCGGCGATGACCGTGCGTCCGGCGACGACCAGCGGCCCGTCGGGCAGGGCGACGCCGAACGCGCCGATCAGCCCGCGCATGCCCTGCGCCGCGCCGATGCCGAGCAGCGTGCCCAGCGCGGACGCCACAACGCCAACCACGATCGACTCCCCGAGCACTGACACCGTGATCTGCCGTCCGGTCGCTCCCACCGCCCGCAACGTCGCGAACTCGCGGGTGCGCTGGGCGACGAGGATCGAGAAGGTGTTGGCGATCAGGAAGCCGCCGATCAGCAGCGCAGTCCCCGAGAGAACGCCGAGCAGGATCGGCAGGATGCCGAGCTGGTCGCGGGCGGCGTCGGCCGCCGCGGCCGCGGTGTCCTGGCCGGACGCGACCTCCGCGGTCGAGCCGAGCGTGTCGCCGAGCCGTGCTCTCAGGTCGTCGACGCCGACTCCCTCGGTGGCCGCGATCGACACCTGCGAGAACCCGTTGACATCGAAGACCTCCTGGGCGGTGGCCAGGTCGAACAATGCGACGGTCGCGCCAGGCAGGCTGTCGCGGTCGCCGAACCCGACCACGCCGACAACCCGGTACTCATCGGGCGGACCGATGATCTGGACGGTGATCGTGTCGCCGACGGCGAACCCGTGATCCGTCGCGGTCGCTGCGTCAATGACCACCTCGCCCGGTCCTGCGGGCGCACGTCCGTCCCGGATGGTGAACAGGCCGAACGGCGCGGGCGCCCATGACCCGCCGGCCGACGGGCCCTTCGGGATGATCGGCTCACCGTCCGGCGCGTACAGCAGCGCCTGGCCCGAGACCTGCCCGGCGGCGTCGGCGACGCCGTAGGTGGCTCGTACCTCGAGCGTCTCAGCGGGCAGCGGGTCGCGTTCGACCTCGACGCCCATGGCCGAGTCAACGCCGACGCCGACCGCACGACCACGTCCACGCCGTTGTCGGCGTCGGCGAACTGGTCGGCGAACAGCTTGTTCGCGGTGTCGGTCAGCACCAGCGTGCCGACGACGAAGGTGATGCCCAGCACGACGGCGGTGACGGTCAGGGCCAGTCGCAGCCTGCGGGCGGCGACTCCTTTGATGGTGGCGTGCCACATGACTGATCCCTCCTAGCCGTCGTGGTCGGCGGCCGGCGTGTCCAGGCGCCGCATGCGCTCGAGCACGATGTCGACGGTCGGAGCGAACACCTCGTCGACAGTCCGGCCGTCGGCGAGGAACACGACCCGGTCGGCGTAGCTGGCGGCGCCCGGGTCGTGGGTGACCATGACGATCGTCTGGCCGAGCTCGTCGACGGTGCGGCGCAGCAACGAGAGCAACTGGCCGCCGTGGCGCGAGTCGAGGTTGCCGGTCGGCTCGTCGGCGAACACCAGCGCCGGGCGGGACACGAGTGCGCGTGCCACCGCGACTCGCTGCTGCTGGCCGCCGGAGAGCTCGGCCGGCCGGTGGTGCAACCGGTCGCGCAGTCCGAGGGTGTCGATCAGCGGCTCGACCCACGCCGGGTCGGGGCTTCGGCCGGCCAGCGCCAGGGGCAGCGTGATGTTCTCGCTCGCCGTCAGCGACGGGACGAGGTTGAACGCCTGGAAGACGAAGCCGACGCGGTCGCGCCGCATCAGCGTTCGCTTGCGCTCCGTCAGGCTCGTGACGTCGGTGTCTTCGATGCGGATCGTCCCGCCATCGATGTCGTCGAGGCTGGCGAGGCACTGCAGCAGCGTCGACTTGCCAGAGCCCGACGGGCCCATCACCGATGTGAACTGACCGGCCGGGATGTCCACGGTGACGCCGTCGAGTGCGCGTACCGCGGTCGGTCCGTGACCGTAGACCTTCACCACGTCGATCGCCGTGCGGCAGGTCGCTGCGTGATCTGTGCCGATGTCGCCGTGATGACCGATGCCATGGCGCCTCCTCGTGCCACGTGGGCGACCCGACCGGTCGACCCAGCTGGATGCCGCCATGCTGAGCGCGGTGGCTGTCGAGATACTGTCGAGGTCCTGTCAGGCGTGGCGCGACCGCCGATCCGCCAGCCGTCGCTCATGTCGTGCCCTGCGTTCGATGCTCACCGTGGGGTACCGGCGAAGATCATCCCGTCCGCGAGCGACCAGCCGAGCCACACGGCCGGGCCGTCGACGTGCGCCGGGCCGCTCCCGGACCCGGTTCGCACGGTGGCGAACGAGCCGTCCTCGAGCTCCACGATCCACCGACTCGTCACCATCGTCGGACCGGGTGGCGTCGGAACGACCAGCCTCGCCATCGCGGCGGCGGGCGACGAGCTCGACAGACACCCCGACGGGGTCTGGCTCGTCGTGCTCGCCCGGCTCACCAACCCCACGCTGCTCCCCGCCGAGCTTGCGCGGGTGCTCGACCTGCGCATCAGCGGGCGCGCGACACGCGATGTGCTGGTCGATGTGCTGCGGGATCGGACGCTGCTGCTCGTGCTCGACACTGCGAGCACCTGATCGAGGACTGCGCGCGGCTGACGGTGATGCTCCTCGAGCACGCGCCGGAGGTCCAGGTGCTGGCGACGAGCCGGGAGCCTCTGAAGGTCCCGGGCGAGGCACTCTTCACGGCGGCACCGCTGCCGAGTCCAGATGACGACGTCGACCCGGCCGTCGTCACGGCCTCTCCGTCGGTGCGGCTGTTCGTGGAACGCGCGCAGGCGGTCGGACCCGCATTCGTGCTAGACGGTGACGCGGTCTCCGCGGTCGCGCAGATCTGCCGGCGCCTCGATGGACTACCGCTGGCCATCGAGCTGGCGGCGGCGCGGACGCGAAGCATGCCCGCGCAGGAGATCGCCAGGCGCCTCGGGCGCCGCCTCGAGCTGCTCACGAGCGGCGCGCGAGTGGCGCATCCCCGGCAGCGGACGCTCGCGGCGACGCTCGACTGGAGCTTACGACCTGCTCACCCTGACGAGCGCGTGGTGTTCGAGCGTTTCGCCGTCTTCTCCGGCACAGCCTGGAGGCGGCCGAGGCCGTCGTGGGTGCCTGTGCGCGGCCATGGGATGGTACTCGAGCGTGCCGCGACGGTGGGCAACGGCGTCGGGTTCGCCGACATCGCCAACGGGCGCGGCGAGTCCGCGCTCGACCTGGGCGCCTTCCCACGCGCCCGCGACCTGCACCTGTCCGCGCTGCGGGAGTGCACCGAACTGCATCTCGATACCGGGATCGCCGCCAGCCTCAGCAGGCTCGGCCTCGTGGAGGAGTGCGCCGGCAACGTCGCTGACGCCGAGCGCCACCACGCGAATGCCGTCGACACCGCCGCACGCGCAGGCGGTGCTCCTGTTCGGTCATCAGCCCGTCGGGCTGGGTGTCGTCCGTCCTGCGCGGGCGTGCCGCTCAGCGATGCGGGCCGCGAGGTACGCCGCGTCGCCGGTGACGAAGCCGAGCAGTGCCGAACCTCTCGTGTGCTGCCATGGCAGCCCCAGGGTGTACAGACCCGGTACCGGAGTCACGCCGCGGCGCTGGACGATGGCGCCGGCGTCGTCGGTCGCCTCAGGGACGTGGATCCACGAGTGGTCCAGGTGGTAGCCCGTGGCCCAGATGACGGTCGCGACGCCGTCGAGGCGACCGCCGTCGGCGAACCCGATGGTGCGCCCGGTGGCTGCGGTCACGCGGGGCCGCAGGCGGACGCCGAGGCGTTGCAGCTGTCGGGGACCTGTGCCGATGACGGCGTCACGGGCACGCATCCGTCGCCCCAGCCGGGACTCGGCGGTCGCGCGCATCGCGCCGGTGATGGTCAGCCACCAGAACAGGTCGCGGCCGGCCAGGCGCTGCGGGAACGACGGCAGCCGCTGGCCGACCGCGAGCGCGACAGGGTGCGTGGCGGCGAGCTCAGCTGCGATCTGGCAGCCGGAGTTGCCGCTGCCCACCACGAGCACCGTCCCCTGCGGGAGCACGCCGGGGTTGCGGTAGTAGGCGCTGTGCAGCTGGACCACCGCGGGGTCCAGGCCTGCGGCGACCGATGGGATGACCGGCGTCTGGAACGGACCGGTCGCCACGACCACCTGGCCCGCGGACACGGTCCCAGCCGCGGTGGCCACGACGTAGCGATCGCCGTCGCGGCTGACCTGCGTCACCCTGGCGCCGAGCCGCACCGGCAGGTCGAACGCCGCGGCGTACGTCTCGAGGTACGCCGCGACCTCGTCCTTGCCCGGGTAGGTGTCGGCTCCGGCCGGGAACGGCATGCCGGGCAGCCCGTCGTACTGGGCCGGGGTGAACAGGATCAGCGAGTCCCAGCGGGACCGCCAGGTGTCGCCGAGGCGGTGGCGCCGTCGAGGATGACGAAGTCCAGGCCCAGCCGCTGCAGGTGGTGGCCCATCGCGAGTCCGGCCTGGCCGGCGCCGATGACGACGACGTCGTGGTGGCTGTCGAACTGCTCCATCGCGGGTCTCCTTGGTGCAGTGGGCGATGCTTGGTCCGTGATGTCAGCTGGCGGTGACGACGAACGGCACCGTGATGACGTCACCCTCGGCGGTGCGGAACTGGCCCCACAGCTTGTACGCGCCGGGCTCGTCGAAGTGGAAGTGGAACTCCAGCTCCGGTCCGAACCGCTGGCCGGGCAGCGCGAACACGGGGCGGTCGTTCGCATCGCGGACCTCGGCGTGTTCGTGGGCGAACGCGCCGGTGTCCTCGCGCATGATCACCACGTGCCCGGCGGCCGCGAGGTACG
>DATHVN010000129.1 GCA_035461305.1 Euzebyales bacterium
CACCGTCGCCTGATCATTGGTGGTCCGCAGCACCATCCCCAAAGCCCCTGGTCACGCCGACACCACGGGCATTCTCGCAGCACTCGACCAACAACCATGGCAGGCACAACCACAAAACCGCAGGTCAGCGGCCTACCGACCCGCAACTATTTCAGGGGGAAGTAACTAGGGAGCCCGCCTCCGACGCATGCGGTTGAAGAGTGAAGGAATCTGCCTCGAGAGTCGCGCGCGTTCGGTCTCGTCAATAACTGCTGTCGGGATTGCAGTGTCGCTAAGGCTGAGTGCGTCAACTCCACGCAGCGGCCGGTCGGGCCGCAGCCCCGCCTCCCACATTGGCGTACCGGATCCGCCCGCCGCACGGGCTTGAGCCCATCGCGCACGTCTGGCAGCGCGCGACCCACGATCACGCTCATCGAGTAGTCGAGGAACGCCTGCTGCATGCGGTCGACGATGTTGACCGCCCGCACGCCGCGTCCCTCGCCGTCCGCCGCGTCGAGCAGGCTCTGCTGGCGGCTCATCTGGCCCTTCTCCGGTCGTCGGCTGCACGGCGATTGTGCAACGCCGGACCGGCGATCGCCTGCAGGTGCCCCATGGGATCCGCCGGCCGGACGGCGCGGTCAGCTCGACCGCGCCTGCTCGAGCCACCCGTCGACGGTCGTGCGGTGGGCGTCGATCCAGTCAGCGGCGTCCTGCACGATGTCCGCCTCGGTGTAGCTGTCGCGTGCGGCATGCATCCGGGCGTTCTGCTCGCCGATGTCCTCGAGCGGGATCTCGACCAGCTCGAGCAGCGTGCGCGCCGAGGGGTTGGCGCGCAGGAAGTCGTCGTTGGCCACGACCCGGATGTCGTTGGCCGGCCAGCCCAGGTCACACGACCCCGCGCCAGTGGCGCACCCCTCCAGGCCCTCGACGGTCGTCGTGGCGTCGGTGCCGGGCGGTGCCGGCGATTCGAGCCACACCACGTCCTCGCCGGGCACGACCACGTCGACGGTCCAGTTCGGCGTCCACGTGTAGAACAGCACCGGCTGCCCGGCCTCGACCTTCGCGGCCACGTCCTCGATCAGGTCCGGGTACGCACCGACGACCTGCTCGACGTTCGCGCCCCAGTCGAGCTGCTCGATGTGCTCGGTGATCGCCCCGTTGCAGCCCCACCCCTCGTTGCAGCCGATCAGGTCGGCCCGGCCGTCGTCGTCGTCGTCGAACGTGGCCGCCACCTCGGGATCGGTGAGGTCACTCATGCTGGTGATGCCCAGCTCCTCGGCCGTCGCGGCGTCGACCAGGTAGCCCTGGAGCGCTCCGGCCTCGACCTCGTACCCGACGGGCGTGACCGGCTGCCGGTCCTGCTCGCCGGTGAACAGCTCACGCTCGAGGTAGATGTCGTGCAGCGGGAACCAGCCGTTCGCCCAGAGGTCGTACTGCCCGCGGGCCAGCGCGGGGTAGAAGACGTTGGCGTCGAGCGTCGCCTCGGCCGGGTCCGAGACCTCGTAGCCGAGCTCGGTCAGCAGCTGGCGGTAGATGGCGGCCTGCATGAAGCCGGTGTCCCACGTGGCGCGGGCCATCCTGACGGTCCGTGCCTCCTGCGGCTCGCCGCCGCCGGCCGCCGGCCCACCGCCGTCGCCGTCACCGCCGCCGACCTCCGCCGGTCCGCACGCGGCGAGCAGGAGCACCAGCACCGCGGTCGACGCGATCAGCCCGCCCCACCGGCCGGTCATCCGTCGCCCCCCGGCGGTGTCGAGCCACCGACGAGCGTCGGGTGCCGCCGGCGGAACAGCGCCGCATCGTAGTACTCCTCGAGCAGGTCGAGCTCCTCGTCGAACGCGGTGTACATGCTCCAGCACATGACCAGCAGGACGACCGCGAACGGCAGGCCGCTGGCGATGGCCATCGCCTGGAGTGCCCCGAGGCCACCGCCGAGCAGCAGCACCGCGGCGATCGCGCCCTCCATCACTGCCCAGAACACGCGCTGGGGCTTCGGCGAGTCGAGCTTCCCGCCCGAGGTCAGGTGGTCGACGACGAGCGACCCGGAGTCCGATGACGTCACGAAGAACGACACCACGAGCAGCACCCCGACGACCGAGGTGACCTGGGTCAGCGGGAACGCCTCGAGCATCACGAACAGCGCGGTGGCGACGTCCTCGTTGACGGCCGTCGCCAGATCGATGACGCCCTCGAGCTGCAGGTACACCGCCGAGCCTCCGAACACCGACATCCACAGGAACGACAGCATCGACGGAACGATGACCACGCCGAGGATCAGCTCACGGATCGAGCGGCCCTTGGAGATGCGGGCGATGAACATGCCGACGAACGGCGACCACGAGATCCACCAGCCCCAGTAGAAGACGGTCCAGCCCGCCTGCCACCCTGGCTCGCTGAACGCCTCGTTCCAGAACGACAGCTCGGGCAGGACCTGGCCGTAGAAGCCGATGCTCTGGATGAACACCGACAGCAGGAACAGCGTCGGGCCCACGACGACGATGAACAGCAGGAACCCGCCGGCGAGGTAGACGTTCAGTTGGCTGAGCCGTTTGACCCCACCGTCCAGGCCCGCGACGACAGACATGGTGGCCATCCCGGTGATGATCACGATCAGCAGCACCTGGAAGCCCGGCGTGTTCGGCCACCCGAAGAGGAACTCCAGCCCGGCGCCCGCCTGCTGCACGCCGAAGCCGAGCGAGGTGGCCAGCCCGAACAGCGTGGCGAGCACCGTCAGGACGTCGATCACGTTGCCCCACGCCCCGTAGACCCGCTCGCCAAGCAACGGGTAGAACACGGACCGGAAGGTCAGCGGCAGGCCCCGGTTGTAGGCGAAGAAGGCCAGCGCGAGGCTGACCAGCGCGTAGATGCCCCAGGGGTGGATGCCCCAGTGGAAGAAGGTGGTCGCCAGCGCGGCCTTGGCGGCGAGCGGGGTGTCGGGCTCGACGTTGAACACCGGCGCCGGTGCCGTGAGGTGGAACACCGGTTCGGCGACGCTCCAGAACATCAGCCCGATGCCCATGCCGGCCGAGAGCAGCATCGCGTACCACGCGCCGGTGCTGAACTCCGGCCGCGCGTCCGGCCCGCCGATCCGGATCTTGCCGAAGCGGCTGAAGGCGAAGAACAGGCCGGTGAGCACGAAGATGTTCGCCGACAGGATGTAGAACCAGCCGAAGCTGACGTTGATCCCGTCGCGCAGGCCCGTGAAGAAGAACTCCATGGCCGCCGGGTCAAGCAGGGTGACCGTGAGCAGCACCAGCAGGATGCCCGCCGCCCAGAAGGACACGTGCGGGTGCAGATCGAAGCCCCACCGGAGGATGTTGCGGTCCCCCGGCTCGCGGTCGGCGACCTCAGGGTAGAAGTCGACGTCGGGCGCGATCTGGAGGCCCTCGTAGCGCGGCCGCTCGATGATGGCCCGACGTCGGGCCTCGCGTTCCGCCGCCTCGGAGCGTCGGTGCTCGATCTCCGCCTGCGTGAGATCACGCTCGTGGGTCATGCGGGCGCTCCATCCGACGTAGGTGCTCCGACCGCGCCGCAGGAGCGAACCGCCCCGTGATCAGCCGAGTGCGACGAATGGCCCACCTCGGGGACGGGCCTGCGCTCAGATCACGATGGCGTCCGGTTCCTGTCGGCAGCGCCGCGATCGTAACATCGGCCCCTGTCCCGCGAACAGGGGGTCATCGGGCCCCCGCGCGGACGGTCCGACCCCGCGCCCCGGAACCCGTGGCGCGGTGCCGGACCCGACCCGTCGCCCTCCGACCGGCCGACCGCCAACCACGCGACGGCGGGTCACCATGCGGTCCGTGTCGTGTTTCCAGCAGCGCCGAGCGTCCCGGCGAGGGCGCCGATCGCGCTCGACGATCTCGCACCTCGGTGAGCGCGGCGGCGCGTCAGGGATGCCAATGATCGGGGTCGCGAGCTGCCCCACGCGCTCGCGGTGGCGGTCGACCAACATGCGCGACAGTCTGCCCGATCGCGTATGACGCCGTCGAGCTCGAGCCCAGGGGTACGCACGTACCCCCGCCGTCAGGTCGCCCCAGGGGCGGGGTCCAGGCTCCCAGGGCGACGGCGCCGTGCCGTCCGGGCCATGCCGATGCCATGACATGCCGAGCCGTGCCGCCGGCCAGGGGTAGCCGGTCGGTCAGTTGCCCCGGCGGCGGCGCTCGCGGCGCCAGTCGACTAGCGCGCGGATCAGCTCGGCGCGCTCGTCGGTCGGGTCGTCCCGTTCCAGCGCGTCGAGGAACGCCCGCGCCAGCTGGTCGACGTCGAGCGCACGCGCCAGCTCGTCGCCGTCGAGCGGGCGGCCGGCGAGCCGGTCCTCGAGGATGCGGCACTGCAGCTCGGCGCGCTCGGCCCTCGCCCGTTCGGCGGCGACAGCCTCGCGCACGCGGAGGTCCGAGCCGGCGGGAGCGTGCGCCCGGAGCCGGTCGCGCTCGGCGCCGGTCATTGGCCGGTTCACGATCTCGACGGTCCGCCGGCTGCCCGGCTCGCGCTTGCCACCGTCGACGGCGCGAAACCGCTGGCGCACCTCGTCGGCGGTCGGCGCCCGTCCAAGCTCGTCGGTCATCTCGCGCCACACGCGGGCGCGCTCCTCGCCAGGCTCGATGATGTGGCGCCGACCCCGGCGACGGCGGCCAGGAAGTGGCGCTGGCAATGAGTCATGGCGTGCCTGCCCGTCCCCCCGTGTGTCATGCACCTCCTACCGCATCGCCAGAATCAAATCTACTACACAAAGGTAGTACATCCGCGAACCACTTGCGGCTCGTCTGATCTCCCGCTGGGTCCACTGAGCCGGTCAGCCGCCGCCGCCACAAACCCCTCGACGACCCATCGGGGGACCGTCGGGCACGATCGTCGGGACCTTCGGCACTCCACCCCTGGTGGGGTCGGATAGTAGACTCGGGATTCGTCTCTCGGAGCCGGCGCCGCATCGCTACCGACGCAACCGAAGCTCGGATAGGCCCCACGAAGGAGAACACCGTGACAGCGCATCGATCACCACTCCCCAGTGAGGCCGACGCACGTGATCGTGTCGGCGTCTCCCGCGACATGGGGACGGTTCGGTCCGCGCCGGCCGATCTGGTGAACAAGGACGTCCGTTGGCTTCACTGGATCATGATCGCCTGCTGTGCGCCGGTCATCGCGGTAGCTGTCGGACTGGTCGTGACCGGCTACGCAGGCATCGGCGCTGTGGCGATCGTGGTCGGCTGCGTCGTGATGATGTCGGTGATGTCGGTCGCCATGGGTCACGGTGGCCGTCGCTGACCAACGGCAGTGAGATCCACGCGACGTGGGGCAGGTCAGGCGTCCGCTGACGACCCAGGCCCGGCGACGTCTGGCGCAATGCCCAACGGGGCCCACCCGCACCGGTCGAGGTGCCGAGCGGGCCTTCGGCGTTGCTCCGCACAGCCGAAGGGCCCTTCGACACTCAGGTCGCATTCGCCGGTTCGCCGTCATGCACAGCGTGGCCGTGCAGGGTCGGACTCACCGGCGCTTTCGACGCGTGGTGCCCAGGTCGAAACGCGATCCAGGCCGATGCTCCGCCCATGAGCAGCGCGGCGAGGAAGTAGTGTTCCGAGTGGCCACGAAGAAGCGGCCTGAGCGACGGCGCCAGCTCCATGATGTAGTTCAGGACCAGCACCACGACCGACAGCGCAACGCCTGCTCCGCCGGCGGCCCGGTCGCGACGGACGCGCACCCTGAACTGGTCGGGCGTTTCGCTGAACCGCTCACGGTTCGCCCCGACCGTGCCACTCGAACGCACCGCAGGATTGCCCGACACATGACGCCCGCCGCGTTTCATACGCCACCGATCAGACAGAAGGCCTCCGCCCGTCATGCTACTACGACTCTGTAGTAATATGACACCGTGGGGTGGTGGAGGTACGTGAGCACGACGAGTCGGCAGCGTGTGGGACTTCGGCGTCCGCGTCGGCATTGCGCCCCGACCGACGGGACTTCGGAGACGATGACGAGTGCTGGACACTCATTGGAAGGCGGCCAGATGACGAGTGGGACGCGTCCCCCCGAGCGGGTGGTGCTTGAGGCGTCTGGGATGCTGCGCGCGAGTGAGAAGGCGGTGGTGGAGGCGGCGTTGTCGCGTCGGCCGGGGGTGTTGGAGGTCGAGGCCAACCCGGTGGCGCAGACCGCCAACGTCACATTCGACCCCGACCACGCCTCGGTGGCGGAGTTGCGTGACTGGGTGGCCGAGTGTGGGTTCCACTGCGCGGGCCGCTCGATCCCGGCGCACGTCTGCGTGCCCATTGAGGGTGAGGGTGCCGAGGCCGACGACGACCGTGAGAGGCTCCGGAGCGCGGCGGAGGCGATGGGTCACGGCGGCGACGCGGGCATGTCGATGGACGCGATGGTCGCCGACATGCGTAACCGGTTCCTGGTCGCCCTTGTGTTCTCGGTGCCTATCCTGTTGTGGTCGCCGATTGGCCGTGAGGTGCTGGGGTTCACGGCGCCCGCGCCGTTCGGGCTGCGCGACGACGTGTTCGGGTTGCTGCTGAGCCTGCCGGTGATCTTCTACTCGGCATGGATCTTCTTCGACGGCGCGGTCCGTGCACTGCGGTCCCGGACGCTCGACATGATGGTGCTGGTCGCGGTTGCCATCGGCGCAGGATGGCTGTACTCGTTGGTGATCACGCTGACCGGCGGCGGGGAGGTCTTCTACGAGGCCGCGACGGTGCTCGCGGCGTTCGTGCTGCTGGGCCACTGGTTCGAGATGCGCGCCCGTGGCGGCGCGAACGACGCGATCCGTACGTTGTTGAATCTCGCACCACCGATGGCGGTCGTGCTTCGGGACGGCGAGCCGGTGGAGATCCCGACCGCCGAGGTGGTGGTCGGCGATCTACTGCTGATTCGCCCGGGTGCGAAGATCCCGGTCGACGGGGTCGTCGAGGAGGGCGTGTCCGAAGTCGACGAGTCGATGGTGACCGGCGAGTCGTTGCCGGTGCCCAAGCAGGCCGATGTCGAGGTCATCGGCGCGTCGATCAACACGACCGGCGCACTGCGGGTGCGGGCGACGAAGGTCGGGTTGGACACGGCGCTGGCGCAGATCGTCGAGCTCGTGCAGGAGGCGCAGAACTCGAAGGCGCCCGGGCAGCGCCTAGCGGACCGGGCGGCGTTCTGGCTGGTGTTCGTCGCCCTGATCGGTGGGGCCGCGACGTTCCTGGTGTGGGCGCTGGGCACGGACCGGTCGCTGTCCACGGCGGTGCTGTTCGCCATCACGGTGGTGGTCATCACCTGCCCGGACGCGCTGGGGCTGGCGACACCGACGGCGATCATGGTCGGCACCGGACTGGGCGCCAAGCGTGGGGTGCTGTTCAAGCATGCCACGGCGATCGAGACCGCTGCCCGCGTCGATACGGTCGTGATGGACAAGACCGGCACGTTGACCAAGGGGGAGCCGGAGGTCACTGACGTCGTGGTCGCCGACGGCGTCACGCCGGACGAGCTGTTGCGGTTGGTCGCGGCGGTCGAGCGCGAGTCCGAGCATCCGCTGGCCGAGGCGATCGTGCGCCACGCCGACGCCGCGAATGTTCCGGCGGCGCGGGCCGAGGGCTTCGAGAACGTGCCCGGCCACGGCGCCGTCGCCACCGTCGACGGCCGCCGCGTGGCCGTCGGCAACGCCCGGCTGATGGACCGCGACGGCGTCGCCATGGGCGCCCTGGCCGAGCGTCGTGAGAATCTGGCCGCGGGCGGTCGCACGGCGGTCGTTGCTGCGGTCGACGGGCACGCGGCAGGTCTGGTCGCGATCGCCGATGCGCCGCGGCCTACCGCCGCCGCGACGGTCGCCGCGCTGCATGACGCCGGCGTCGAGGTGGTCATGCTCACCGGCGACAACCAGGCGACCGCCGAGCGCATCGCCGCACAACTGGGCATCGACACGTTGATCGCCGAGGTCCTGCCCGGCGACAAGGCAGCCAGGGTGGCTGGCCTGCAGCAGGCGGGCAAACGAACGGCGATGGTCGGCGACGGCGTCAACGACGCCCCCGCGCTGGCCCAGGCCGACCTCGGCATCGCGATCGGCGCCGGCACCGACGTCGCGATCGAGACCGCCGACGTGGTCCTCATGCGCTCCGACCCGCTCGACGTGCCCGTCGCGCTGTCCATCGGTCGGGGCACCCTGCGCAAGATGCGCCAGAACCTGGGCTGGGCGATCGGCTACAACGCGATCGCCCTGCCCATCGCTGCCGGCGTGTTCGAACCCGCATTCGGACTGGTGCTGCGTCCCGAGGTGGCTGCTCTTTCGATGTCGGGGTCGAGCTTCCTCGTGGCCGTCAACGCGTTGCTGCTCAAGGGCCTGCGTCTGCCCGAACCCGCCGACGGCGAGATCGAGGGCACCGGCTCGCCGGTCTCGCCGCGCCATGCGGGCGCGACCTCCTGAACGTCAACCGAGCATGACGAGGAGCGCACGATGAGCTTCACGACATCCCCCGTCCGCGTCGCGGTCAACGGTTACGGCGTGATCGGCAACGTGTCGCCGACGCCGTGGCGGCCCGG